>JAHQWH010000012.1 GCA_029856105.1 Promethearchaeia archaeon
CCTCTTTAAACTTCCTTCTGGCTATCAGATCACCAGCGTCACATAGAGCTTTCAATAAAGGAAATGCTAAATTACGATGAAGAATTCGAGTATCATAATCATTATCAAACCAAGCTTGAAGATTAGAACAATGTCCCCAAAATTCTGTTTCAGGAGGGACTAACCTATGATTTCGCTCCATTTTACGACTTAATTTCACAGCTGCTTCGTCAATTGATCGGATTTCGTCGTATTTTTCAACGCGATCAATGGAAATATCTAATAGTAAGTACATACATTGCCTAAAAGGGCGATTTTTAACATAAATGACTGTTCTTCCACCCTCGAACTTTATTGTTAAAAAATCGTTAATTTTAAAATCTTTAACTGTATTATGACCCAACATAATAATCTAGAGTTAATTATATGGAAATTGAACAGATGGATTTATCGTCTAACTGCAATAAAAAATCAGTTATAAAAAATCACTGTTTTTTTTTATTTTTAAATGATGACAGACCGCAAAAAAATTAGATTATTATTAACATATTTGTTGCACTTGTGTTCTCTATCTCAAGGGAGTAGAACACTCTGGACATTTAACCCAACTTGGTTTTACATAATAATTACATTTTGGATTAGGACATTCAATTTCTTTTTCTTCTTCAAGAAATGCTATTTTGTATGCTACACTCAACTCGCTTGCTGCCTCAATATCTTTTATCTTTAGTAATTTATTTTCTTGAAAATTTAAACCGCACCTAATACAAATATTAGATAAATCGTTTTTTAAAACAGTTTTTCCGCATTTAGAGCAAAACCCTTGAATCTGCTCTAAAATTTCATCCATATCTAAACTTTTAAATTCATAAATAGATACCAAGTTTAAGTCTTCGTATCTTTCAGACCCTTCAATAATGTCAATTAGTGAATTTACACCTCTCTTAGACTTTCGCATTTTTTCAGATTGAAGAATCATATCCATTAGGAATGGTCTTGAAAAACCCATATCCAAAGCCGTTTTAATTAACATTTTCTCAATTAGCATTTCAAAAGGTTCTCTAATACCTCCTATTTCAGCATCTTCATCCGCTTCCCATATTAGATTCATCTTCACTAGATTTTCGGCTATTTTTTCTGCCATTTTGTCAAGATCGTAGATTTTTCGATAACCATCTAAATTTATGTGTATTATTTCTTTGATTAACCTATCCTTTATTAAGCGCAATGTAGTAGTGCCAATTATATCATCAGCATGAAAGAAAAAAATATCATCTCCTCGAGTAAAAATGTAGTAACCCAAATTATTTGACATTATCTTATCAACATAGAAATCAATTCTTAATCTCTTTACTTCGTAATGCTTACAAAATTCATTTATCTCAAATTTAAAATCCCTTGTAGAAACCGAATTCAAAAAGATGTAAAACAGAGTCAAATAGAAATCCTTATCCTTCTCCAATATAAAAAAGTTTTCTCCAACTTTTGATGTCATTTTTAGGATTTGATATATTATCGAATCTGCTACTCCAATTTCTTTATAAAAGTTAACTAAATCTGATAATTGTGAAATATAACTATTCAATTCATTAAAATAATATGTTTCCGACTTATCAATATGCTCCTCGTTTAACATTTCAATGCCTAATTCAGTTATAAAATAGCGCTGCTCTTGTCTATTGGTTATTTGATTTTTAAATAACTTCTTTTCAATAATATTTTTCTTTTCGTGATTTTTCAAATATTTTGAGACCGTAGACCTACTCAATCCAGCATATTCTATCAAATCTGTGAAACGTTGAGAACCTAAATTCTTTAGCAAATACAGGATTCTTAAATCGTATCGATTAATTTTTTTGACTTCTGATAGGACTTTAGCTTTGACTTCCTTAGGTAAAGAAATTATGGACATAAATATAAAAAAGAAATTGAACTATTTATACTTTTACCTATACTTATACTTTAGTTTTGATATCTTAATACTTATTAAAATGTGGATTGAAATCGGTTTTTAACCCAAATTACTTTCCAAATTAGCGTAAAATTTAAATATCTATTTTGTAATAATAAATTGGATTTTGAATTTTATAACATAATCCTAATAAAATAACTAAAATCAAAATAAAAATGTCAATAGAAAAACCAAATTTATTAGAACGAATTAAAGCAATCGAAAGAAGACTAGATCAAATAGAGCAACGAATTTCTTCTATTGAAAACAGATTTGGAAGGTTTCCACCGAGACCAAGCCCTTATCCCGGGTCGCGCCCACCACCACATCCTCCAGGTCCTCCTCCCGAACCTTTCAGGTTTTAAACACAATAGAAAATCTTATTGAAGCTTAAGAAGATTGCTCTTAGCGAAATGTTAAACTCCAGTTCAATAAAAAATACCATAGAATTTAACTACATTTTATCTATTATATTTTTAAACATAAATTTTTAAAACTATAAATAAAAAAGTGATAATTTATGGCTCAATATCGTTTCAGATTGACTGGTGTCCCACCAGACCAAGCTATCAAATTGATTGAAGTGGATCCTAATCAATCTATTGCAGAAATTAAAAAAACGGTTCAACGCGAATATAAATTGAATCCAATCTTGGCTATCCAGTTTATATTTAAAGGAAAAGTCCTTCCTGACCAGCTTAAGTTCGCTAAAATTGGTATCCATCCTAAAAAAGATGTTATTACCGTAATGGCTACACAAGCCGGTGGATCGTAAAACTAATACTGTTTATTTAGATATTATTTTTCTTTCTTTTTTTATTTCATATTTATAAAAATCAGTTTTTACGAATAACTCTGAATTTTAAAATGGTGCGAACTATTACATTATATAATCTTTAGTAGAAAAATGCGATAAATATTATGTCTGATAAAAGCAAAATTGCGATACAGAAAATACAATCTGAGAATGTTCAAAAAGCAGTTTATAAAGCTCTAGAACTAATAAATGCTGGAGAAATTATGAAAACGGACCAAGTTATATTATTAAAACCAAATATACTTGGGGCAAAACCTCCCGAGCGAGCTGCTACGACTCATCCTGAAGTAGTAAAGGCAGTAATCCACTGGGTTAAGAAATACAATCCCAAGAAGATTTATCTTTGTGATTCTTCTGGGACTTCTAAACCAGGCGCCACTGAAGTTGCGATGAAAGAAAGCGGTTTAAAGGCATTATGCGATGAAGAAGGTGTAGAGTGCATACCATTTGAAAAAACTGAAAGGAAGATTTACACAGTTAATGATCCCCTAGAAATAAATGAGATTACTAGTTCAATCTTGCTCGAAGAAGCTGATATCATTATTAATTTGCCAAAAATTAAGACCCATGGGCAGTGTTTGCTTACTTGTTGCATCAAAAATATGTTTGGAACCATTTTATTGGGTAATAAAGCCAGAACACACGCTAAATCAGCTCTGATTGAGCGTTTTTCTGCTGCATTAGCAGACATATATTCGGTGTCTAAACCACATCTGACAGTAATAGATGGATATCTATGTCAAGAAGGTAAAGGTCCATCTGCGGGCGATGTTGTGAAATTAGATGTTATTGTTGCGGGATATGATCCTGTAGCTTTAGATACAGTAGTTTGTCAAATCACAGGAATGAACCCTAACGATGTAATTCATCTTAAAAAAGCTGAAGAGAAAAGATTAGGAACAATGAATATGGACAATATTGAAATCCTTGGTAATTCTATTCAAGATGTATATAGGAAGTTTAATATACCTAAAATTAGACCTGTATCTGCCCCTTTACCTCGCTGGCTAGCAAATTATATTGGAAATCTTATTTTTAGAGCAACAGTTAAATTCAATCCAAACAAATGTAAGTTATGTGCTACGTGTTGGGAAAATTGTCCTGTAGATGCTATTATTCCTCCAAATGAAATTAAGAAAGGTAATATTCCAAAATGGAATAAGAAAAAATGTATAACTTGTTATTGCTGCGTGGAATTATGCCCCCATGAAGCTGTTAACTTTAAGATAAATTATGTTAAGAATGTGATTTTCTCTTGGACTGGTATTATAATTATAGCAATCATTACTATACTATCGTTCTTACTTTTTCTCTGGGTTTCTGGTATTCTTTAAAAATCAAAATTTTAATTTATTACTTGAAAATCTTTTAAAGCTTTAAGATTAATATATTATATCATTAAAAAAATGTTAAATAACGCAATAAAATGAAGTTCACTATATTAAATGGGAGCCCTAAAGGCGCTGAGAGCGTCACCATGCAGTATCTCTTGTATATTAAGAAAAAACATCCGGAACACGAATATAATATAATAAACATCGCACAAATAATCAAAAAGATCGAAAATGACGAAAAGAGATTCGAAGACATTATACTTCAGGTAAAAGAATCAGATGGCGTAATATGGGGTTTTCCCTTATATGTGATGTTAGTTTGCTCCCAATATAAGCGGTTTATTGAATTGATTTTCGAAAGAAATGCTGAAACCATATTCGAAAATAAGTATACTTTTGTCTTATCGACTTCTATTCATTTCTACGATCATACAGCCCAGAATTATATGCATAGCATTTGCGACGATTTAAAAATGAAGTATGTGGGTAATTATCCCGCTGACAGTTGGGATCTTCTTTACCCAAAGCGACGAGCAAGATGGCTTTTATTCGTTGAGGAATTTATAAAACACATTGAAAATAAATATCCTACTTCAAAACACTACGCTCCTTTAAAAACAAGAGATTTCAAATACACTCCCGGAAAACTTATAGAGAATACAGAGAAAATTGATACACAAGGTAAAAAAATTCTTGTTGTTAGTGATGAGACTAATGAAAACACAAATATAGGAAAAATGATAAAGAAATTTAAAGAGTCTTTTTCAAGCGAGATCGAAATCATAAACTTATATGACATCGATGTTAAAGGGGGATGTATTTCGTGCTTACAATGTGGTTACGATCATAAATGCTCCTATATAGGAAAGGATGGCTTTATTGAATTTTGGGAAGATGTAGTAATGACTTCGGACATTCTTGTTTTTGCTGGTGTTATTAAAGATAGATATCTTTCATCCAGATGGAAGATGGTTCAAGATCGAGCTTTCTATATGACTCACACACCAACTCTAACAGGAAAACAGATGGGTTATATTATTTCTGGACCTTTAAATCAAATCCCCAATCTTTCTCAAACTTTCCAAGCTCACATAGAAATTCAAGACTCAAATTTTGTGGATATTATTACTGATGAATTTGGGACATCGGAAGAGATAGATGCCTTACTCCACGATTTTGCTCGGAGATTAGTTACATTTTCTAAAACAAATTACATCAAGCCAATAACCTTTTTGGGAGAAGGAGGTAAAAAAATATTTCGAGATGATATCTATGGAAGAAATCGATTTGTATTTTTAGCAGATCACGAATACTACGAAAAACATGGCTTTTATGACACTTTCCCGCAAAATGACGAACGAGCAAAAAAAATGAATGAAAAATTGATTCCATTAATGAGAATAGATAAAGTTAGGAATAAAATCAACGTGAAACAAGAATTTCTTCGCCCATTCACGAAGGTAATTGAAGATCCAAATAAATAAAAAATATAGATTTAGAAGGTATGATAATGGCTTGGGGTGGCTCGTTAAATAAGAAAGGCTCTGATCACTTGAGAGATTTAAGAGAAGCAGATAAAGTAATAAAGTTTCTCGAAAAACTTAAAGAAGATCTAAGTGACAATGAAAAAAAGTTAATTTCAAACACCATTGAAATAATAGTAGATCGTTTTACTAAAAGCTCTTAGCCTTTAAAATGTCTTAATCAATTTTTTTATTATTTCTATTAATTTATCCGCTTCTTTTTCAATCGTTTTAGTTAATTGAGGTTCAAAAAAAGGCAAATCGATATTATTGCTTCGTTCTTCTAGAGATAATTCGTCTTGTTTATATAACTTTAGCTCCGTAAATCCTTCAAAACTTTTTGGAACAAAGCCAATCATAAAAACATTCAAATCGGGTAATTTCTCAACGATTAGATCGATTACAATATGTACAGGAATAGTGTGAGTAGAAATTGGCACGTAGTCGCAAATATTCTCGCGCTCTAATATTGCAACGGTCCCTGGAGGTTTGTTTAACGTACAAGTGTCTAAAAGAATCAAATGCGAAGGTTCAAAATTTATTACGTCATCGATTCTTGCCATTGGATCAATTCCAGCGTTTATGAATATAACTCTTTTATCCGAATAAGATAGAAGTTTGCTAATAATATAAGGACCAACGCCATCGTCTCTTAGTTTTTCTTCTCCAATCCCCATGAAAACTACTTTTTTAGCGCCATTTAGCCTATTTAATAGTGTCTCGTAAAAATCTAAACCTTCCATAATTAAGTTATAAATCGTTCTATAAAACATTAATTTTAGCATTTCTATTAGAATTCTAATTTTAAAAAAAAAACTATATATGTTCTTGAAATGAAATTTATCTACATTTTAAAAAAAATTAAATAAAAAATTAGGAGATTTTTGTTGTCAAATAGCGTAAAAGATAAAATAAGCTCTCGAAATTTATGGGGGTATGCAATTGGCGCAATACCATCGGGTTTACTAGCATATGTATTTAGTTTAAAATATGTAGAACTTTTTTACGACGATTTACAGTTACTTCCAGGTCTATTTATTCTCGGACAAATAATTTACATGACCATTAATGCCTTAAACGACCCGTTGTCTGGACAGCTTTCTGATCGAACGAACCGCAAAAAATGGGGTAGTCGTAGAATCATATATATTAAATACGGCGCACCAATATGGGCTCTAACATTTTTATTGGTTTGGTTTCCGTGGAGTTTCGATAATCAAATAATAATATTTTTCCATTATGTCATAAGCATTTGTTTGTTTGATACTATGCTTACGCTTGTTGTTCTTGTATGGATGGCGTTATTACCTGAAATGACTTCGGACATTGACGAAAGAAATAAAGGGCACTTCTTATCTTTAGTTTTTGGGGCAATTTTTGTAGTTCCGTTTTTTCTGATATTAGGAGATATGCAACCTACATCTCAAAGTTTCCAATTCTTAATGATTGGAATAGCTATTATTTCTACACTTTTTCTTTGGTTGACGGCATACTTATGCGAAGAAAAACCAGAATTTCAAAAAGATGAGATATTTCCTTTATGGAAGTCTATGAAAGAAACGTTTAAGTTAAAGTCGTTCTTAATTTTTATAGGATTTAACTTTTGCGTCACGTTCTTGAGTTCAATAGGACTAAGTTATCTATTTATATGGAGCTTTATACTTGGAGATAATTCAACCATCATATATTTCGTAATATTTATCCTTGTGGGTTATGGTTCAAACATTCTTTGTATGAAATTTAGGCCAAAATGGGGCATGCGCAAAATTATATTGAGATTTGGGGCCTTAAAAGTCGTAGGTATGCTCATTTCGTTTGTATTATTAGTGATTGTTCAGAGTTCATCGTTAGCTATGATTGGACTAATTATATCAACCTTTTTTGGAGGTTATGGCGTATTTGTGGTCCCAACCATGTATTTATCTGCTGATGAGGATGAGATTAACAACGGAACACGTAGAGAAGGGATGCTTTTGGGCATGAACGCTCTTTTCACAAAACCAGCAGCTAGTTTAGGCCCAATAGTTGCAACAATAGTGTTAGAACTATTTCTATATAATTCAGGATCGGATATACAATCAGCTTTCACATTGATTGGTATTGATATTTTATTCTTGCTTATACCTGCCATTGTCACTGCAATAAGTCTGATTTTCATGTATTTCTATCCTCTCCATGGTGAAAAACTTAAAGATATGAGGGTAAAATTAGATCAAATCCACATAGAAAAAAAAGCAAAGATGAAAACTTAAATTAAATCATAAAATTTAGTTAATTTTTTTTTTTACTCTACTATTTTTTTATTATGTTATTAAAAGGTAAAAACGTAATAGTTACTGGATCGGGAAGAGGTATTGGAAAAGCAGTAGCTATAGCTTGCGCAAGAGAGGGTGCTAATATTGGACTATTAGCGAGAACACTTGAGGAAATAAATAATACAAAGCAAGAAATCGAATCTTTAGGGTTTGGCGTTAAAATCATCGTTAAAACTGCGGATGTCACAATATACGATGAAGTTGCTGATGCGTTTAAATTTTTTCACGATAATCTTGGGTTGTTAAATGGTGTTGTCGCCAACGCAGGCGCTTCTCGGATGGGTAATACTCACGAATTTGATAATGAAAGATTTGCGAACATATTAAATGTAAATGTCTTGGGCGTATTTCACACTTTTAAAGCCGCGTATCCTTATTTGAAAAAAGACGATAAAAATGAAAAAGCCAGATTTGTAATTACGGGGAGCGCTGCTTATCCAATGGGTATGCCTAAATTTACCGCTTACGTAGCCGCTAAATATGCCGTTGTAGGAATCCAAAGCGTTTTAGTTGCTGAATACAAAAAAGAAAATATTAATTTTAACATGGTTTTGCCAACACAAGTAGACACACGAATGCTTAGGAGCAGAAAAGCTGGAGATGGAAACAAACCAGATTATGTTTTAAATCCTTGGGATCTCAACGATTATTACTTATTTCTATTAAGCGATTATGCTAATAGAGTGGATAATGCTCTAATTTATTCTAGCGATTTTACTGAAGTTAAAAAGTTTTTATCCAAAGCACCTTCCGGTAAAACTGAAAGTTGGGAAGTTTTTAAGACCTATTTGGAAGAAAACTCACCTAAAATATATGCTAACGTTAAAAAATTAGGAAAATTAGTTGATTTTATAATTAAATCATCAAAATAATTTTACAACAAAAAAAGTTTGGATATAAAACTCATTTAAATTGAGTCTATTCTTTTTTTTTACTTTCCTAATCTTGGAGTTCTATTCGTTTAAAGAATTAAATTCTTTAATTATGAATTGCTATGACATAATAGAACATGAACGAAAAAACTAATGAAAAAGTTGAAAAAGTCCAATTTGAAGGAATTATTGAGAAGGATAAGGTTATAATATCAGACAAGGAATGCATTGAAGAATTTTATAAAGGTTCTTATATTGGTACGCTCGTAAAAAAAGATGACGCTGAAGATATTTTAGTCTTAGAGCCTATTGAAGTATTACTCTTGTGCGAAAGAAATCGGATTTTGTTGTATCTTGAAAATGATAAGGAAAATGCTCTATACGATTTTGAAGGTTTGTTGGAGTATTTTTCGCAATTTGACGATCGTCTGTGGCAAAAATATATTATTTATATGGATTTGCGAAAAAGGGGCTATATTGTTCGAACGGGATATGGAGAAGGCATTGACTTTCGAGTGTATAAGCGAGGGGCTGACTTCGAAAAAGATTCCGCCAAGTTCTTGATTTACCCCGTATTTGAAGGGTATCCAATAGATTTGAAAGAATTGGACAAAATGTCTCGCGTAGCAATGAGCTCTCGTAAAGACTTGATTGTTGCTACTGTTGATAGATTGAGTAAACCGATATATTACAGCGTGAATAAATTCGAGATTATTAATAAAATAGAAACTCTCGATGATTAATATGCCAAATAAATTTGCGTGTGATACTTCAGTAATTTTTAATGGGCAGATTCTTAAATTATTAGAGGATAATGAGCTAGGAGAGTGTCCTGAAATTTATATTTCCAATATTGTTATCGCCGAAGTTGAGTATAGAACAAATGTTCAAAAAGAAATAGGGTTTTTTGGATTAAATGTATTAAAACAGTTGAGACAACTTCATGATGAAGGAGAGATAAGGCTTCACGTTGTAGGAAAACGGCCAACACTACAAGAGATAAAAATGAGTCCGGGGGGGGAGCTTGATGCCCTTATAAGAGACTCTGCTCTTCAAAACAATGCCGTACTTATAACAGCAGACCGAATTCAAGGTGATGTAGGTGTTTTTGAGGGATTAGAAGTATTATTCGCATGGGAAAAAAAAGCGTTAAAAGAAATCGAACTTTCTTCGCTTAAATTACTAGATTATTTTGATGAAACCACCATGAGCGTCCATCTTAAACAAGATCTACCACCCTACGCTAAGAAAGGAAGTCCTGGAAACTGGTACCTGCAAAAAATAAGTGAGGACCCCTTAACAACAAAAGACATAGAAGATGTCGCGATGGAAATAATTGAAATGGTAAGGGAGGACGAGCGTTCGTTCGTGGAAATAGAGAAATTTGGTGCCGTCGTTGCTCAGTTACGAGAGTTTAGAATTGTAATAACGCGCCCTCCGTTTTCTAACGTTGTTGAGATTACTGCTGTCCATCCGCTTGTTAATCTCACATTATCAGATTATTCTATTGATGCTCGATTACATAAAAGATTAGAAAAAGCAGAAGGTATTTTAGTAGCTGGGGCTCCCGGAGCAGGTAAGAGCACATTTTCAGCTGCATTGGCAAATTTTTATTTAGACCAAAATAAAGTAGTAAAAACTTTAGAAAGCGTCCGAGATTTACAAGTTAGAGCTGAAATTACGCAATACACAAAACTAGAAGGAAGCCTTGAAAACTCTGCCGATATCCTTCTTTTAGTTAGACCAGATTATACAATATTCGACGAAGTTCGTGTCTTTGAAGATTTTAAGATTTATTCTGATTTTCGATTATCGGGCGTTGGAATGGTAGGTGTAGTTCATTCTTCTTCGGCCATCGACGCAGTACAACGGTTTATTGGTCGAATAGAGCTTGGAATGCTCCCGTCAATAATAGATACAATTATATTTATTGAAGGAGGTGACATCACTGCTGTTCTAACCCTCAAAATGACCGTTAAGGTACCCCATGGATTTAGAGACAAAGATTTGGCAAGACCCGTTGTGGAAGTTAGAGATTTTAAAACGGATCGTCTTGCTTACGAAATTTATTCGTTCGGTCAAGATATAGTAATTAATCCAATAAATCCTATTGGCCTTAAGGATTCTTTTAAAACCAAAGAGCACTATAAAGGGGGATACCCTACTAAAAAGAGAAAAGAGAAGCGAATTGAGTTAGAGGTTGAAATAAAAAAGCAAAAAGTAATATTAAAAGCAAAACCGGAATTTGCTAGTAGTAATATTATTGTTTTTGCAGATGATCAGGAAATTTTTACAGGTTCATTGAGTCGATCAAGCATTATAACGCTTTCTCTTTCAAACAAAGAAGGAAGAAAAGTTCTAAAAGAATACGATAGAAATAAAAAAATTTATGGAATTTTAAAATAAGACTTTCATTCCATAAAAATACTTGTTCTAATTATTTGGCTAATGCATTTCGAGCTCTATTTATGTCATCAACTCCGATGACCATCTTGTTTTTTTCAGCTAAGTAGATTAGGTCAATATTAACACCAACATTGCCTATTTTCCGAGCCATCTTCCCACCAGATCCGGGTTTCCCCGCAACATGGCCAATATCCATGACAAGCACTTCACGCACAGCACTTACTTTAAAACCTGCTGATTCGAGCACATAACGAGTAACTGTTTCATCTTCAACCAAAATATGAATGACAGCTTCATCATTAAGGGGAATTCCACATAATCCTTCCATGTTTATGCCATTTTTGCCTAGAACCTCCCCCATATCAGCTAGTGCTCCAGGACGATTTTCCAAAATAACAGCTATATCTTTCATTTTATGTTTTCTCTTATTTTTATTTATTTGATTTATAAATTTGATTCTTGGATGATTTTTTTCTAATGCTTAATTATGTCATCTCCCTATTTAAGTTTTTTTTTAAATTCCCCTTAAGCGCAATAGATTAAAAGAATAGAGAAATATAATACTTCAGCTTAAGTTATGTTAAAGATACTTATTTTAATAGATATTATTTCTTTAATAATACTCCTTCTCAATTTTTCGTCAAAACGGCACGAGCCTTTTTTAAGTTACCAAATCCAATAACTATTCTGTTATTCTCAGCTAAATAGATTAGATTATTAGATTATACTTTATAATACCTATTTATAAAGAGATTTTAATCTTGTTCAATCATTTCTTTTATTCTATCAACTAAATTAGGAAGAACTTCTCCAATCGGCTCAAAAAATCTCAAATCAGCTTCGTCGTCGTAAGGAGTTTCGCCCATATTTAAAATTATTAATTTTGCGCCATTTCTCCACGCAATTCCAGGCATACTTGCCGCCGGTGTTACAACTAAAGATGAACCAATTACAAAAAATACATCCGCTTTTTCAGATCTTCTCATTGATTCTTCGAGTTCGCCCATTGGTAAAGAATCTCCAAAGTTAACTATACTTGAAATAAGCCTCCCCTCACAATTGGGACATTTTGGCTGATTTTTTCGAACTCTTCCCGTCCTATATCCTTGTCCCCATTTCATTTTGTCCCATTCCGCATCTTCAAATGTTAATTTTTTTCCACAATTTAAACATTCCATGAAATATAAATTACCGTGGAGTTCTGCAAGATTTTCGAAAGGAATCCCAGATTTCGCGTGAAGACCATCTACATTCTGAGAGATTAGGTAATCAAGCTTTCCCATCTTTAACAGTTCTACAATTGCATAATGCCCTTGATTCGGCCGGACTTGGTCCCAAGGAGGAGATTTTGGAGGTGGGAGGCCTTTGTCGCGACGAGTCCATACTCCATCTGGTCCACGATAATCCGGTAGACCGCTATCTGTGCTGATCCCCGCACCGGTAAAAACTACTAAGTTTTTAGATTCGAAAATCCAAGTTGCGGCTAGTTCAATTTTTTCTTCTTGTTCCATACAAATAAAATAATTTTTGTAAATAAAAAGGTAATCCATTTAGTTCCTTTTACTATTCTTATAAAAATAGATTTGTTATATTGACGTGTATATCCAAATTAATCAGTTACTTTATAAAGGTAAATTCTATTTCATTTTTAGGGAATAATTATTCCTAAACCTTTATATTCACGAAGGTAGAAATATAATATAGGATAATTTAGGTTGAGTGTATATTGACATATGCGTTAAATTTTAATAAAGATGAGATTATAGGCATTCAAATTGATTACGCAAGAATTAATTTTAAACCAGAACAGTTAAAATTGATAAAAGCAATAACGAACCTCATTTGTGAGCAAATCTCAATACCTGAACTAGCAATGAGAAGTACTACTTGGTTTTCCTTAAATGAATGGCAAAATAAACATAATACGCCAGTTACGGAGATTGCTAATTTCCCTATTTCTGACAAATTAAAAGCGTTTAAGGAAATATTTAACATTGGTAAAAAACGCTTAAAAAATATGTTATCGTATCCTAAAGAACAAAGCGAAATATTAATTGATATCGCGTTTGAAAGAGCCTTTAAATTTTATTTGGGTTATCTCAACAGAATCCATAGATAATATCCCCCGTTTCAGATTTTTAATTTTTTCTCATTTCCAAGGAAATAATTAAATTCTTTAGATTGTCCTCTAAATTGTAATATTTTATCATCTCATACGCCCCCTCAATGTCTTTTAAATTAGACAAATTATGAGAATCACATCCAATTGAAACCATAATACCGTTTTTTTTCAATTCATTAAAAAAGATTTCGTATTTCCGAGAGTAAAAACGAGGATAACTCGAATTAAACTCAATTATTATGTTATATTGTTTTAAAAAACCTAACAAAACATTGAAACCACCTAACATAAAAAAAGAAGAGTCAAAATGAGCAAGCCCCAATAGAGGAAATTTATTACTATTACGCCGATCTCTCCTCCAAGTTTCAATTAAGTTTTTAATAAAAGCGATTCCTTCAAGGCTTTCAAGGTATTCAAATAAAATTAAATCGAATTTATTGGGATGGACATTATTTATTATATAATTCTCGGAACTGCTTATATCAATCTCGATTCCCTTAAAAAGATTTAATTTTCTATTTTTTTTAAAAATGTAAGCCTGACAGTAAGAAATTTCTTCTAAATACCTTTCAATTTTATCTAAATTATTAAGTGTGGGTATAATTTTGGATTTCCACGAATTTGAAAAATGGTCAGTAATGCAAATATAATCTAAGCCTAATTTAATGGCTGTTTTTACAATTTGATTAATACTGTTCTTACCATCTGAATAAGTGCTATGTATATGTAAATTTAATTTTGGTAAGCTCATTTTCTCGAAAAAAATTTATTAATTAATTCTTGAAAAATTAAATACCTACAGATTTAAATTGCCTGTTTCGTTGCCACGACAAAATCCCGCAAAAGAAGAGAGATAATCCAAAAATTATTAGTATTGAAATATAAAGAGCCGTGCCGGATGTACTGGGAATATAGGTAACGGAAGTACCGATAATAAGAATGATATCTTGGATTGATAATAAATTATTGAATAGAAAATATACTATACCAAAAATAATACCACACGCAATAAATTGTATAATTGTGATTACTAAATTTGTAAAATGAATTATTTTAGATCTTTTTTTTCCTAAATCAATGATCTGAGCGTTGCCTATATTAATTGCGACCTTTTCTTTATCCATTTTCCTAACGTAAAAATAGGCTAATTCTCTGAGGGGTGTTAAGTCGAGAATTACTGTCACAATAGTAAATACACACACACCAATCAAAACTCTATTTATTAGTATCAAAATTGGATTCACATATGAAAAGTTATTTATCACCCAAATAAATATTCCTAATACGGTTAAAAAGAAGAATTTAATACCAGTTAACGTTAAATTAATTGACGATTTATCTGCAATCGTTAATAAATGAAATGCAATTCCAATAATAAAAATAACTAACCCTAGAATTAGGGCTTCTATTGAAATAATAACACCCAATATTACGGCAAAAGTCAAAAAACAAATGGTAATAAAAATTGGCAAAAAAGGAAAAAATGGAGCTTTAAATGGACGATCTAACTCTTTTCTCGTTCGTCTTAATTTTACTGCAGCAAAATTTACAAATGCTAAACCTACGAAATAAATAAAATTAGTAATTTCAGCAGTAAACCCTATACCAGCGAAAAGTACGAATAAAACGACTAAAATAATAGTGATTAATAAACCTAAAGCAGGCATGTTTTGCCTTTTTTTCGTTTCCTGAATTTTTTTAGGAATAAACCGATCTCTCGCTAAAGCAGTAATAACGCTGACTGCCGAACCTAACGCGGCATTTATTGCTATTAACGTCGAAATAATAGCAGCAAGAACCATAAAATAAAATCCAAATGGGCCAAGAACACTTTCAAACACATTAGCTAATAAGACGGGGTTTTCAGTTAATTCAGTTGGATTTTCTCCTAAGTTTATCAATGCAATGAAAGTAATCAATAAATATATAATTATTGTCAATAAAATAGCATAAATATTAGTTTTTGGAATATTTTTAGAAGGATTTTTTAAATCGGGATTTAAATACGCTAAATTTGAAGTTATAGAAGTAAATAAAATAAATAACAATAAAAAAGCGGGTATTATACCTTCAAATTTTATTTGAGTAAGAACAATATTTGGATTTGTGAATGGCGTTATTATCAATCCAAATAATATAAAGAACGCAAACATCCCAATTAATACGAGCGTAAATATTAATAACGATTTAATTGCGATTTTTTGAGTTCTGAAAATTACTAAACTTGTTAATATTATAGGTAAAATTGCAATTATCGTAATAAGAGTATTGGAAGTTTGAATATTTAATTTAATAAAAACCTCGTTAAATACTAAAGCAAAGATTTGCGCTGAAAAGGAACATGTAGCGACGTTAGCAATCCATAAAAAAAAGCCAATTATAAACGCTAAGAACCCTCCAATACCTTCCTTACCGAAGTTGTAAGCACCTCCCGCAATAGGTAAACTAGTTGAAAGTTCAGCGTAATTTAATCCAGTAAAAAATATTAAAATGCCTCCCAAAATTAAACTTAGTAATATACCGGATCCTGCGTATTCGATTCCTAAACCTAATAATACGAATATAGACCCCCCTATTCCACATCCAACACCATATATTATCCCTTGGGACAATTTTAATGTTCTTTTTGGCAGAACTTCTTTAGGTTTAGTCTCATTCATTTTTTTTCCTTATAGTTTGTAATTTCATAATAAGAAAATTTTACGGATTGAAAATTAATTTACCTTATGATTTTTCTAGATGGAAGACTCCACTTGCTATTGAGAACCCTCCAGAGATTATAAGGATAAGAAAAAGTACGATATCCATATCACCAAGATTCAAAATTCCCATAAGACCGAGTAGTGCTAAAATAATAACCAAAACACCAATTCCGATCAAAATCCCACCAAAAAACTTTGATAATCTATAAACTAACGATAAAAATTCTAATCTATGTATTCTACTTTCTTTATCTCTAATTTCTTCTTCTTGAGTATCCAGATCTAACTTTAGTTTTTGAAGAATAGTCCTAGCATCATTTGTACTTTGGTCTATTACTTCTTTTGCTTTAATAAGTTTATCGTGTTCTATTTGCAAATATTCTACTTTTTCTGTGAGAGAGCTTAACCGCCCTTCTCTTTCAACATATTCAAGATTGGAAGATTCAATATCTTCTTTAATGTCTTCTAATCTCTTTTCGTTAGACTTAAACAAACTCTCTTTACTTATAATTTGTTCATCTATTGATTGTAAATTATCATTTAATTGCTGTATTCGTGATTCAATCTCAATTAAATTTTGTTGCTTTTCTGTTAGTTGGATTTTATATTTCGCTAGAAGTTCTTCATATGTTTCTCTTTGTTTTTCCATCTCAGGAAATCCATCTCGATAGTCCTGAATTTCTTGTTCAACAGTTTTAATTCGAATTTCTTTTTTCTCAATTTGTTCTGATAATAACTTTTTTTCTTCTTCTTTTACTTCAATTTCTTTGTTTGTATGTTCTAATTCAAATTTGTTTTTTCCTATTGAAACTTTTAGCGTCTCGTTTTCAGCTGTTAGGCTTTTGATTTTTTTTTCTAAAGCTTCAGCATTTTCTTCTTGTTTTTTAAGTAGATTATCTTTTTCTCGAATTTCATGATTGAGTTTTGAAGTTATTGTTCGTAGTTCTTCTTGTTTAGATACTTTTTCTTTTACACTATCAGTTAAAACAATCAAATCTACTTGTCTCGTTTCGTAGCTTTTGACTAATTGTTCGTTATTTTTTATTAGTTCTTTATATTCTTCCTCTAAATTATCTTTACTCTCTGTAATTATATCTAAACGCTCTTCCAAATTTTTCATTTCTTCGTTCTTACGATTATATCTCTCTTCAAGTGCGTTAATGGTTTCTTCAATTGCAGCTAAATACTCTTCCTTATCATCTATTTTTTTTGTTATTGATTCTAGTTTTTCTCGCACTTCTCGAATTTTTTCGTCAATCGCTTCATAATCTTTTTTTTCTATTTCTTTCTTATCCTGTTCAGTTTCACCATTTTTTATTGTGTCAGAAATATCTTCAATACTATTTTCAAACGTTCTAAGTTTCTTATCTATTAAATCTCTTGAATCTTTAGCCTTTGATAAATACTCTTTATCAATTTTTTCAGCATCCTTTTCAGATTTGTCTTCTGTTTTTTCCGGTTCTTCTTTGATTTCGTTAGTCATACTAGATTTTTTAATTTAAGATTTTTATTATCATTTTATTAAAAGTAGAATATAAAATTAAATTTAATATTTATTTAAATACAGAAAATTGATTGCTTTTTGTTCAAATAAATGTTGATATAAATAAATAATCATTTTCTACATCAAACTTAATTTCTTTATAAAATATACTCATCTCGCCTATTTAAACTTTTGACTTCATTTTATTTTAGTACTCTATAGTCTCAATTTCGAGCAATAAATTTAAATATGAGTGTCTTTAGAAAGATAAATTTTTTCTGATTTTTTTCATCGTTAAACTCAGAATTTGTTGCCCCAATTATTATAAAACACTTATTGCTTAGCATAAATTACGATAAAAGCAAAATGGGGGGGAAATTTAGCTAAAATTTCAATCAACTTTCGGTGGATTTGCGCGTTTATTTCTTTTTTCATCAAAATATAGTATATAATTGTTTCCCAATATATTTTTTAAGTTAGAATGATATTTTGGATTTCTTTTTTGAATCCATCTCATAGCATGTTTTATAGTCAAGATAAGTCTTTGTTGATCTTTTGATAGCCCTCTTTCAGTTGCTAATTCAGCATGAACCTTTATTTTAGAATGTTTAATCCATTCTTCCATTAAATTTAGCACTTTCTCAGGCATATATTTCGATAAATCTTTGATGTTATTCCCAACTGATTTTCTTACGTAAATTGAAGGATCTTTCCTTAAAATTGTTAGAAATTCTAAGACAATTAATATTTAATAATATTATTATTAAATTCTGTAAATATATAATTTTAATATAGGAAATGAAATAATAATTATTAGGTTAATTTCACCTAATATTTTACGACTAAACTATGATTGATGTACAACTTGGAAATTATCCAATTATTATTAAACCAAATTTGGGTAATCCCATTTTATTGAACTTAAGAGACTACAAAAATCGAGACCAAGTTCCATTTAATAACTTGTCGTTCGAAGCTCTAGTAATAGCAACTCCGTCTCATTCAACAAAAAAAGTTTTAGAACACTTCCATTTGAACATATTTATCCAGCCAATTTTAAAAGATAACGGCGATTTTTTGGAAAGACGAGGAGATCTAATCGCTTTACATATGGTTGAAATCGAAAAAATTGAAAAATTAGATTTTAGAGATCAGCCCGTTTTAGAGGAGTTAAATTGCGTGGTATGGGATATTAATAATTGTGTTTTTCAATTTGACGATGTTTTTGGAAAAAGAAGCACGCTTTACAGAGTAAGGTTTCAAATACAAGATATTAAAAATATTGAAAATTTGTTAAAAGCCTCTAAAAGAGATTGTTTATTGTTTGATATAGTTCATGATGTCCCAAACATGAGCGAGAATAAAGTTAATTACCATAGTATCGCTATTTACGATAAAGATTGGAAAGATTTTAGCTTTATTCACGCTACAGATCTTCATATTGCAAGGAGAAATGACTTTATTTTAAATTATTTAAAACAAAATGTAAAGGCTAAGGTAAAAAATTGCGGTGGTAACGAAAAAAAAATATCAAAAATAAACAAATTTATTCTAACGCGAGATTTTGAACTCAAGGAAGAATTCCAAGAAGACAGAATCGAAGAATTAAGAACAGCAAAATATAATTTTAATTATAATCTGAGAAAATTAATTGATTTTGCCAATAATAAAGTTTCGCAAAATAATTTAGATTTCGTTCTAATGACGGGTGATTTAATAGATTATCTTAATATCGCGAGAGGTAATTATCATTACAAGAATAATTTTCATGTTTTTATCGATATATTACTTGGATTGAATAAGGGTTTAAAAGAACCTCCCTATTTAGGAAACGATGAGGAGTTCGTTAATAAACAAGAAATTTTGGTTCCGATTTTTACCACTATTGGAAATCACGACTATCGTAAAAACCACTACGGCATCAAATTTGGCCATGTTCATAAAATATTTGGTTTGACCCATTCAGATGTGAAAGGATATTACGATATCAAATTTTTTAATTACTTAACTGTCCTTCGAGCTAAAGATAAATTTTTAAAAGATTATTTTAGGTATATAAACCCTAATCTTAATTTTAAGCTTAAAATAGGAGATCAATATAATTTCATATTTCTTGAGACAGGTCAGGATTCAATCGCAGATATGCATGACTTATTAAAAGGTGGTCCAAGTACAAAAGGAATTAAAGAATATCAAGTTGACTTATTACGTGCATATATAAGATTGGGTCATAATGAGAAAATTATTGTTGTCATGCATACACCTCCAGTTTCTCCCAATCTTAGTTATCTTAAAAGAAGAAAATTTAGAAGAAAATTTAAGATAAAAGGTAGACCGCTAAGTTGGTCAGATTTTTACGAAAGTAATTTAAGAAAATACAATGATACTGGAAGGTTAGATATGGTTTTAAACCTAAAGTACCAAACAATAATGTATAATTGGGCTACGCTTTTGAGAATTTTTACGGGATCAGATAAGATCATTAGGAGGAAAATAGACTTCGTTATGTGTGGCCACACACATACTTTAAAAGAGTATCGGTTAAAAGAAGCAAAAGAAACCGATCGAATAAATTTTGGTTTTTGGTTTTTCCCAATTTATATCGAAGTACCTTGTGAAATTTACACTTCCCGGTATCGAGATAAATTTAAAGAAATTAAAGATCCTTTTGAACTAAAGGCTTGGTTTGACGTAAATAAGCCCTTCGTATTTCAAACCCAAGCACTCGGTCCGCTTTCAGCAAAGTTCAAATTTAAACCACCAGGTTTTAGATATTATATTATTAAAAATAATCAAATGGTTAGAGCTAAGGTCTTTTCATTACATTTAAAGTGAAATGATCTGTTATTTTTTTATTGACCTTCTATTAATTCTATTACTTCTTCGTACGATGTATTTGGCATAGGTCCGAAAAATTTAACTTTAAGAGCTCCAACTGCGTTTGCAAACAGTCCAATTCTTTTTAATTCCCATCCAGCTAAATACCCAACAATAAATGCGCCTCCAAACGAATCTCCTGCCCCAGTGGGATCTATTTCTTTTACGCTAAATCCTGGGACGTTTATTCCATCAACGATCCCCGAAGAAAATATTTGGCACCCTTCTTTCCCTTTTTTTAAAACAACTAATTTGGGACCCATTTCCAGTAATTTCTTACAAGCTTTTTTCTCTCCTCTCACACCAGCTAACATTTCTGCTTCCTCACCGCTTGGGAATAATATAGTTGTCTTTTCTAACACTGGTTTTGATATTTTTATAATTGTTTTAATATCTAACATCTCAGGTCTCAAATTGGGATCGAACGAAATAATTACTTGTGGATTTAGTGATTTGGCAATCTCAATTGCTTTATAACATGATTCTCGGGAACTTTCACTTATCGATAAAGAACTACCCATAATGTGAAGAGTTTTGATGTTAGAAAAGTATTCTTTTTCAATATCTTCTGGAGTCACCTGCCCTGCTGCTCCCGGAGCAAAAATAAACTTGCGGGAGCCATCGGAATTGTATTGATTAAAAGCAATTCCCGTCGCTCTTTCTTTACTTACTCTTATTTTAGAAGTATCTACACCATCAATTTTCAATTTCTTAATAATACATTCCCCAAAATCGTCGTTTCCGATAACCCCAAAAAACCCTGTTGAAAAATTAAAAGGTGTTGACATACGCGCTGCTGAATCTATGAAGATTGCCGGAGCGCCGCTCGGAAAGGGGCCCTTATATAAACCCCCTTCCATACTATGAGGTATGTTATCTTCCGTTCTCATAATTTCAACAAGCAATTCGCCTAAACATATAATCTCTGGATTCATTTTCATGTTCTTAATTATCTTTGATATAATTAGAATAAAATTGGATTGCTAATAAAAATTTTAAAAAGTTTTAAAAAAATGAGATGTTATTTTGATAAATTTTGCGATTATACTATTCTAAAAAATATATCCACAAAAAAGATAATAAGAGGACACATTACTAAACAATATAATGCTATGCCATTTTTATAAAATTTTGATATATACATAACTAACTGTCTGATGTAAAAAGTAATTACGCCAAATAAAATAAAAAACCCAATGTGAGAAATTATGCCTCCAAGTAATGGAGACGGTGGAATTGAAACGAATCCAACGAAAATTAGCAAAGAAACTAATCTTATTATCATCAAAAAGTAAACATGTTTAGGATTAAATTCTCTTAAAAATAGATAATCCATAACTCCTGAACCCAATCCTATGATTATATAAAAAAATATCGATGTGTTCAAGATGGGAATAATCGACTTGATCATAATAGTAGCATTTAGATTGTAGATAATTAAAAATATAACCATCGGTATTGATATCGCTAAGATTGTGTAAAAAAATAACGGAGCATCGTGTTTAAACCAATTTTTCCATTCATCCTTCCAATTTGAATGTAATTCGCTTGGTATAAAAAGGAGAATGATGAGAGTAACTAAAGGATAGAGAACAAAATAGCCGTACATTAAGGAGACGTTAAAAATTAAGCATAGAATCCCTGTAATAAGAGCTGTTAGAAGGTAGGCGCTGGAACGATATATCATCATTTTTTTATATTTTTTACTTGCGGTTAATTCGTCAAATGGTGACTTTTCTCCAGGTAATTTTTCCCAATAAGGTTGAAGCTTAAAAATAATTACTTGAATGCTTATTCCTATAAACAGTAAAATTGAAGCAATAATAATTGAATTTTCTGAAATAATATTATCGGGATAAGCAAAAGGAATTAAATGTATATTAGCAACTTCGGACTCTAGATTAGAAATGTCAATTGAAGAATTGTAAAAATAATACTCAAACCAAACCAGTGAAAATTTTAAGGATGTATGGTCGTTTTCGTTATCAGTATGGCTTAACCCCGGTCTTAATTCTAATTCAATATCAGTTCTATTTTCACCGTTCAAAAGAGAATAAAAACTTATACTTGACTCAGGAGATACTAAAGTATCGCTGGTTCCGTGAATTAGCAATAAATTTTCTGTGTTTGTTTCGTTCGCAATATCGTAAGCATCTTGAATTTCTTCTAATCTTGTTACGGTAGGCGTAGTACCAATTAGATTCTGGAATGGAAAAGTACTTAAGAATAAATCAAGAGATGCTAATGGATGATATAGCACAGTAGCATAAATTCTATCGTCTATTGCTTGAAGAATGGCGCCAATTCCTCCTCCATAAGAGAACGCAAATAAAGCAATGTGAGAAATGTTTGGAAAATCGTAATTGTTTTCAATATAGTCAAGAATTTCCACCATGTCGTATGGTTCCTTTCCCAAAAATCCACTTGGTCCTGTAGATTCTCCGTGACCCCTTTGTTCAACTGAGAAAACGACAAACCCTCTTTTAACAAGCTGATATGCTTTATTTATGTTATCTTCTTTTCGAGAATTTATGCCATTTAGCATCAAAACCATTGGCACGGAATTATTATCGATACGATATAGATTTTCGTCAATATACATCACGCCTTTTATTGAAGCGCTATCTCGCATTTCTACAGAAAAATTTTCGTATACAATATTTTCTTCTCGAAAAAAATCTATTCTATCAGCACCTAAAGAAACGGCTGTGATAATAGAAACTATTGATAAAATAATCCCCGAAATGATCAGTAAAATTGATATCTGTTTTAGTAATTTTCTGCTTATCTGCATCGAAATTACTAATTTTCTCTAATTTATATAATTGTAGCTTTTATTTTATATAAAACAAGCTTTTATAATAGTATAAACCTTATTTAATTAACAATTCACTCTATTTACCAAGGCTTAATTTATGGAATCAAAATGCGATATATGCGGAAAACCAGCCGTTGCTACTTGCTCAAAGTGCGGAATTCCCCTTTGTAGCGAACATATCGAGCATGGTATCTCGATAAGAACCAATGCCCCAACAATAGATTGCCCTAGTTGTCAAGTAAAGATGATTAAAAAGGTTAAAAAGAAATCTTATATTTTGGTTATTGTTTTTGTAGTTATTGCTGTCATTGTTATTCTTTATTTCAACAGCATATTCGGGTTTTTTGCGTAAAAAATAAAATCTTTTTGAAAAGTGAATAGTCTGTGTATAAAAATTTTTACTTACTCTTTATAATTTCCATTATTTCTTATTTAAACGTTAAAAAAGATTATTTATTACGTTTCATAATACTTTCATAATAATAAGAATTAAATAATAGGGAATAACAGTGGGTTTAAAGACTAATATTACAGAAATGTTTGGGATTAAATATCCCATTATAGCCGCTCCAATGGGCCCGTTTTATACTACAGAATTAGCTGTGGCAGTTTCAGAAGCGGGAGGATTAGGAGTATTAAGTCATACTAATTTATTTGGAAAAAGTAGTTTATCTGAAATGAAGAAAAATATGGAATATGTCGTTGAGCATACTGATAAGCCTTTTGGCTTTAACATAAGAACTTCGAGAATGCAGATTGATGCACCAGGGCTCTGTCGGGCAATACCACGGTTCATAAACAACAACCCGAAGATTAGAGAACAGTGCAATTATGTAATCACTAGCGCTGGAACGCCTAAAATGATTCAAAATAATGCGTTTAAGAAGCTTAAAGATGGTGGGTCAAATATTAAGCATTTTCACGTGGCACCTGCGTTATGGCTATCTGATAAATGCGTTGCTGCAGGTTGCGACGGTATGGTTATTACTGGTTGGGAAGGAGGCGGGCATCAATCGTATGAAAAAATAAGCTCTTTAGTACTTCTCCAGCAAGTTAAACAAAAGCATCCCGATTTCCCATTGATAGCTTGTGGTGGCTTTGCTACTGGAGAAGCCTTAGCAGCAGCATTAACCCTAGGAGCTGGAGGAATTGCTATGGGTTCTAGATTTATTGCCTCAAAAGAGAGTGAATTTCACGAAAAATATAAAAATATCGTACCTTCTGCCAAAGCAACCGATACGACATGGGTTACTGGCGTTTTAGGTCCGATAAGGCTTTGGAAAAATAATTATTCGATGCACCATGGTGTTGTTTCAAATAAAGAAGAAAAAATGGCGCTCGAGGCTGAACTTACTCCACAAAAGGCTTTAGAAGATCAAAAACATTACGAAATAACTTATGAAGGAAATATAGATGATGGTGCAGTTTTGTTAGGTCAAAGCATTGGTATTATCCACTCTATTGAAAATGTCAAAGATATTATTGAGAACATCATAAAGAACGCTGAAAAGTCTTTGATCAGAGCTTCAAAATTAGTAATTTAAATTTTTTAATAAAAAATAGAAATTTTTTTATTTACAAAACTTTTTTTTAAAATATCATTCCATAATATAATAAAGATTTATTAAAAAGGGGTGTTAAAATGAAATCAAGGAAAAAAATTGAGCTTATTAATGAAATTTTAGATAGATATGACGATGGTACATGCTTTTACTGCGGAGCAACTCTAAATGGTGATTTGGAGGCTGAAGATTTTGATGATGGCTATTCTGCCGATTGGTGCCCTGACTGTTGCAAAAATATTGACCCTAACGATGATTGGGAAGAAGTATGCTTAGATGCAATAGATAAAGTTATTCATGATAGCCCCTTTAAGCCTTAAACCTTCAAGTGAAATATTAAAATAATTAAACTTTTTAACCTTTATTTCTCATCTCAGTTTCACATATGCAATGATTTGAACTTGTGATCTCTTCACCGCAAGGACACTTTTTGGGATGTCCATACTTCTTACAAATTTTATTTATAGTTTCACACGAGAGAAGTAGATTTAACTTTTCGCTCTCTCTATGAGCAAGTTCTGGTTTTACACCTAATTCGTAATATAATAGCGTTTCTATGAGTCCTGCGTGCCTAACTAATTCTTTTGCTAAATCATTCCCCTTAGATGTTAACTTGACTTCATGATAAGCTTCGTAATTCACATATCCTTTGCTTTTTAGTCTTTTAATACAACTACCTAAAGTTGAGTGAGCGATTAGCATTTTTTTTGAAAGATAACTAATTTTTATGGGTTCTTCTAAACGGTATATAAGCTTTATAACTTTATAATCTAAATCCATCATGATTTTTAGTTTAAAATCTCTATTTTTATTATTATTTTATAAATATTTCATCTATTATTTCTTTTACTCTTTTATCATTTGGATTGCCATCAAATACAATAGTACCATCCATTAGTAATAGTCTTGAACAATATGGAGTTAGTAAATCTAAATGATGGTTTATAGCTATAATAGTAATATTGAATTTTTCATTTAATTCAGTAAGTAATTCCATTAACTCTTTTACCATTAAAAAATCCAAAGCGCTAGTCGGTTCATCTAAAAGTATTACTTTAGGTTCAGAAACTAAGGCTCGTGCTACCATAACTTTTTGCAATTCTCCCCCAGATAAATGCCCAATTGGTCGATTCTTAAATTTTCCCATGTGAACATCATGTAAAGCTTTCTCAGCTTGCTCTTTATCTTTAATTTTTAAAGGTTTTAAAAATCCAATTTTCCCATATAATCCCATCTCAACAACTTCTAAAACTGAGGCAGGAAAAGTTTTTCGAGCTTTTGGATTTTGAGGTACATAACCAATATTTACTCGCATTTTTTTTAAATTATATGAGTTAAATAATTTCACCGTACCTTCAATTGACTTTTTCAAACCTAATATTGTACTTAATAAAGAAGTTTTACCTGAACCATTTGGACCAAAAATTCCGATATATTCACCTTGATAAATGTCTAAATTAATATTATTAAGTGCAATGGTATTTTGATATCCTACTTTAATATCTCTTAAACTAATAATTGGATCCATTATCTTCTCCTTCTTAAAATTATTCCTATAATAAATATTATTGCTACAGAAATCCCTATTATTAAAATTATTAACCATAAATCTAAGATTGGGGGGGGATCTAGCGGATGTGCTAATGCCCATATATCAAATTCGATCATCTGGGTATAATTCTCAATAGTAACATCTTTACCATTCCATTTAACATCTACATTTAATAAGGGTGTTAATATAGCAATTTTAGAATTAGTTTCTCTTGCGATTTCATAGACATTTTCAGTTTCACGTTGGGGAGTAGTAACAATTAAATGGCAGTCTTGTTGTTTCATAAGGGTTATTATATTAGCTATATCTTTAGCAGAGGGTTCTTGTCCTTCTCCTTTCTCGATAGTCGCTATTCTCGAAATATTAAGCAAAGACTCTTGAAATAAGTAAAAGAAGGAGGGGTGATTCACAACTAATTTTGTTCCTTGAAAAATACTCTTAGCAGAATCTATTTCAATTAGTAATAAATCTAAAGTATTTATATAAACCTCTGTGTTATTAGAAAAAATCCACTTATTGGATTGAAGTGGTTCATTATCCCAAAGAGTGTTATTAATTTTATTAGTAAAATTTATAATGTTATTAGGATCCATCCATACATGAGGATTTGCAAATCCTAATAATGGATCTATCTTGAGAATTAATGGATCTACTAATTTTACTACAATAGAATCTTCCCATCCTGATCTCCACCAAGGTTCTAAATCGGCTATTCCCAATCGGAAGATAATATCTGCATTTTCCAATGCTGATACCTCACTGCTAGTTGGTTCATATGAATGGGGATCTTCTGCCCCACTTACAATCACAACAACATCTTGTCCAAGTATTTTTGTTACAATATCTTGAATTATTGTAATAGATGTAACTATATTTAAAGTTGTAGTAGATGGTTTAATCGTAGAATTAATTTGAGGATTTTCATAATCGGTTTCAATTGGAATATTTTCAACAAAAATCATTCCTGTAACCAGATAACCTATCAAGATAAGAGCAAATATTCGATATTTTGAGTGAATTTTTATGTTGCCCATTTAGTTTTACGGTTATTCGTAATTACGATTGATCGTAAATAAGATTTAATATTATTTAAATGTTCTCTTGGCATAAAATTATAAGGAATGGGTTTAAAATAAAATTAGAAAACACAAAAACTAATAAAAATGAACTAATTTTATCTAAATTGAAAAAATATGATTTATCAAAATTTTTTTGAAGCCTTAATGGAATTTACATTTTTACAACGGGCGTTAATAACATCAATATTAGTAGGAGTTATTTGTGGATTAGTTGGAGTTTTTATAATTTTAAGACAACTTGTATTTATGGGAGCGGGAATTGCACATGCTTCTTTTGCAGGTGGTGCTCTTGGGATCCTTATTGGAGTTAACCCTTTCTTAACTATCTTTATGTTTGGTGCAGGTTCTGCGCTTACTATTGGATTTATTAATGAAAAGGGTTATGTAGAAGATAATAATGTTGCTGTAGGGATTATATTTTCGTTTACTATGGCTTTGGCGGTATTGTTTATTAGTTTAATACAAACTTATAATGCTGGTGTAAATGCTATTTTATTTGGAAATGTTCTTGTAGTTACAACCGAAGATCTTGTGCTATTAATTTTATTTAGTATATTCATTCTTGGAATTATATATTTCATGAAAAAAGAATTATTTTTTATGACTTTTGATGAAGAAATGGCAAGTGCTACCGGGTTACCCATTAGATTTTTGTCCTATTTGTTTTTAATATTAATTTCATTAGCTATTGTAGTCTCTCTAAAAGCAATAGGTGCGATTTTAGTTTTTGCCATGATAGTTACTCCTGCTGCTGCAGCTTATCAGTGGAGTTACAAAATAAATAGAATAATATTACTTTCAATATTATTTGGAGCTTTCTCCTCATTTTTAGGATTATTCTTCTCATATGAATTAGATTTGCCTTCAGGCGCTACTATTACTATAACAGTAAGTGTAGTTTTTGTAATTTCAATGATATTTTCCCCAAAACGTCGCGCTGGTAAAGCTGTTGGCTCTAAACATGTAGATATTTGTGAAACATGTAAAAAAGCCGAAAATGAAGGGGAATGTGCTTTATGCGCTCTTGAAGATGATGCTGAAACCCATAATCATAAACATTAAGAATTTAAAATACCAATAATAAGATAAATGCTCTTTTCATTGATATTATTAAGAATTATTGAGGTTAATTAATTATTCGCGAACCACTTCCACTAATTTGTACTGATTGTAAAAAGGAATTTAAATTTGACTCCATAGAATATAAATGCCCAAATTGCGATGGTTTACTTTGGGTTAAATCAGATATTAGTAACTACAAGACCTCTTTTCTTAAAATTAAACAAATCCATAATTTTTGGGATTTTTATTTCACTTTACCTAAAATTGATAAAAAATTCCTTGTAACTTTAGGAGAGGGTGGAACGCCATGTAAAGATTCTGAAAAAATTGGTCAGATTTTAGGTTTGAAAAACTTGAGTTTTAAAAATGAGACACAAAATCCTTATACAAACTCATTTAAGGATCGCGTTGGTGCATTATTAATATCTCATGCTCGAAGTTGGGATTACGAAAAGGTTGTTTGTGCTTCAAATGGAAACCAAGGTGCTTCTATTGCTGCTTATGCTTCACTTGAAGGATTGAAATGTGTTAACATAATTCCGAAAGAAATAGACATTGGTAAGCGAGCTCAAATAATAACCTATAATTCTGAATTAATTATAAAGGGGGAAACTGTTGATGATACTTTGAAATATTCGTTAGATCCACAATATAACTTATATTACCAAAGTACCCCTGAATACAATCCCCTAACAATAGAAGCTCAAAAGACAATATCGTTTGAAATATATCAACAAAAAGGAGTTCCGGATTGGGTTATCGTCCCAATGGGGAGCGGTGAGTTATTAGTAAGTATATGGAAAGGCTTTTCTGAACTTAAAGAAGCAGATATTATTAATAAAGTTCCAAAATTAATTGGAGTCCAGTCCCAAGCTTCCGCACCAATTGTTGATAACTTATTTGAAAAGAGCAAAAATAAAAAGGGAAATAAAGAAAAAATAAATTCTTTAGCTTTAGGAATTTTAGTTAGGGATCCAATTTTTAAAAATTTAGCACTAAAATATATCAAAAAAAGCAAAGGAACAGCTATTGCCATTCCTGAGAATTTAATCTTAAGTTCAATTGATGAATTAATTAGAAATGAGGGAATTCTTGCAGAACCTGCATCAGCACTAACTTTATCAGCAGTTTATACCTTAGAACGACAAGGAATTTTTAATAATAATGATAAAATCACCTGCCTTATAACAGGTAGTGGATTAAAAGCACCGTATGTGCTCGAAGCAATTTCATCAAGAACTAAAACTGCGGGAACAGGAAAGATATTGAGCACTAAATTGAAAATTCTGTCTCAAATTTCTTTATCTAAAAATAATGGAATAGATGGAACTAAAATAAGAGAAATTATCGGTTCTATAAAACGTGCCGCAGTTTATCAGCATTTGAAGGAATTAGAATCAAAAAATTTAATATTTAGAAAAAAAGAAGGTAAAAATGTGTTATATTTTATCACTGATAATGGTAGAAAGGTATTAGAAGCCTTAAATATATTAATTACTTTACTTTAAGTATCTTCAAGAGAAATTTCTGGTGAATTAAATTGAAGAAATACTTTATCAAATACTTGGGGTAAACCATCTACAATATTTTTTCTGGCAACAAAAGCAAAAATTAACGCTGATGAAACTCCTAACCCAAATTGAATTGTCCCATTAAATAAAAACTCAAATAACGCACTAGGGAAGCCGTATAATACTATTTCAACTATTAAATAACCGAAAACCATTACTAAACCTCCAAAAATTACTGCTAAAAAATCTCTATAATTAAGTTTTAAGTGATGTTTTTTTGGATTGGCAATAAATCCTACAATAAATCCTTCTAACCCCTTTATAATTAAAGTCGGTATTGCATATATGGGCGCTATAAATAAATCTGTCAGTGCTGAGCCAAATCCTCCCGCAATGCCTCCTATTATGGGGCCAAATAAAAGCCCAGAGATCATTACTCCAATATCTCCAAGATTAATGTACCCTTGAGTCGCAGGGATTGTTATGGGCACAATAAATGTTAAGACACATGTGAAAGCTGCAAATATCCCAATTATTGATACGATTAAAGCATTTGTTGGTAATATATAACCGTAAAAAGTCCTATTTTTTGAAAATTCTTTATTCTCTGGCATTATTAACACGATTTATGATTTTTTAAATTCTTTTTTTAAATAATTTAGTATGGTTTCAACTTATATATAACTTTCATCTTTTATAAAACTAATTATCCAAAGAGAATAATAAAAAGAAAACAAAATGACACTAAGAAACATATAAATTAGACAATTTCTATTATTTTTTAGATAATTTCTTAATATCAAAGTAAAATTAGTAAGATTTTTTTTTTTTTACTCGAAGAGGTATTACTGTCTATGGTTTTTTCCAACGATAATAATGATGGAATGGAAATTGACAATCTATTCGAAATGGTTATCGATTTATACAATGCTTTAATGAAATCATTCCCAGATTTAGTCGTAATTCTAGATTTGGAAGGAATCATCATAAATATTTCACGAAACATTCAAAATTTTTATGCTACAAAAAGTATAGAAGATTTCATTGGAAAAAATATAATAGATTTCGTAGTATCAGAAGACCAAGAGCCATTTAAAGAAGATCTTGAAAAAGCCATAAATCAAGGATTTTTAAAAATGGTAGAATATAACTTCTTTGGAGCAAATGATTCGAGATTTATAGGAGAATTAAGTTTAAGTTTAATTAAAAATAAAAAAAACGAACCAAATTTTTTTATTGGGATAATAAGGGATATAACGAATTCAAAAGGTATAGAAAACGAATTAAGAGAAAATAAAGAAATGTTCCAGTTAGTAATTGATAATATTCCGCAACTTATTTCTTGGAAGGATATAAACTCTATATATTTGGGTTGCAATAGCAATTTTGCTAGAGTTGCAGGTCTTAGTACACCCGATGAGATAATAAATAAAACTGATTACGAATTACCTTGGAAAGTTTCGGAAACAGAGTCATTTTTTGAAATCGATCAATTAGTCATGGACACTAACAAGCCAGAACATCACATAATTTTACCTCAACTTCAAGCAGATGGGAAAGGAGCTTGGCTTGATGCTAACAAGATTCCTTTACATGACATAAATAAAAAAGTTGTTGGATTACTAAGCACTTACGAAGATATCACAGAGAGAATTAAAACAGAAAAAATTCTTAAAAAATCAGAAAAAAGATATAAGGACGCATATAATAGAGCAGAATTTTATAAAGACGTGTTTGCTCACGATGTAAGCAACATCTTACAAGGGATACTCTCTTCAATCGAGTTGTGTAAGTTAAGTTTAAAAAATACTCAAACCCAAATAAGTTTAGAAAATTTATATAACATAATTGAAGATCAGGTAAATCGTGGAGCAAAACTCGTCTCAAATATTAGAAAAATATCTTCGATTAGTGATATTGAAAATTCAATTATTCCGATTAATGTTTGTAACCTAATTGATATCTCTTTAGATAATATTCGTCAGATGTTTCCAAAAAAAAAAATTGTTTCGCAATGCAATACAGAATACGACGAAATTTATGTTAAAGCAAATAGTCTTTTACAAGATGTCCTCGAAAATATCTTACATAATGCAGTCAAACACAATAGAAACTCTATGATTGAAATCAAAGTAAATGTTTTAAAAGAAGTTCAAGATAAAATTAATTATATCAGGTTAGAATTCATAGATAATGGATTAGGAATACCAGATGCTCAGAAACTCACCATTTTTCAAAAGGGAGCTTTGGAATCCAGTAGTTTTAATAGGCTAGGTTTAGGCTTGTCATTAGTAAAAAAATTGGTTGAAACTTATCAAGGAAAGATATGGGTCGAAGATAAAGTTAAAGGAGACCATTCGAAAGGAACCAAATTTATTATAATGATTAAAGAAGAGTAATTTTACTCTATTATCATTTTATTCTCAAATAATGATAAGGTTTTTTTAATTAAGGCAAGAAAAAAACATGATTAAAAAATCTTAATATTTGTCAATAATACATTATTATTATGTTCATTTGTCTTGATAACTTAATTCAAACTGAATTAAATCACGAAGAAGTTTTATTAATTCCAGAACCACAATATTTCAAGCTAATAAATCTTCAATTATTAAAATTCAGTGAAAAATCATTAATTATATCTAATTTACCTAAAAAAGATTCCTTTATTATTGATCAGTTTCAAAAACAATTAGAAATTTTAGGATTTGAAAGAGAATTAGAAGTTAAATATACCCAAGAAAATCTAAACCTTCCTCAAAATGAATCAATTATAGATATTTGTAAGGAAAATTTTCCTAAATTAAATTTTGATGATTTTTTGTATAATAAAAACAAAATTGAACAAGGATATATTCTAATCTCTAATGAGTCAAAAATTTTTATAGAAGCGGATTCTTTACAAGGAATATTCTATGGGATTCAAACTTTAATTCAACTGATGAATTCAACCCCAACCAAGAAATTGATAAGTCAAGTGGCTATTATTGATTATCCCCTATTAAGAATTAGAGGTGTATCGGATGATATTTCGAGAGGTCAAGCTGCAACAATTGAAAATTTAAAGAAATTCATTAAAACGCTTAGCCACTTCAAAATTAACCATTACTACTTAGTTTACATGCAGGATATGTTTAAATTTGAAAAATATCCAGATATTGGCAAAGGCAGAGGAGCTTATTCTAAAGCAGAAATAAAAGATTTATTCGCTTATGCGAAAAAGCATTTTGTAGAATTAATACCTATTTTTCAAACGATTGGGCACTGGGACAATATACTACACAATGAAAAATATTGGCAATATGGGGAATTTCCAGGCTCAAATAGTTTGAACATCGCAAACGACAAAATCTATGAGGTATTAGATGGTATGATAAAGGATTTAAGTGAAGCGTTCGAATCTGAATACTTCCATATAGGCGCGGATGAAAGTTGGGATGTAGGGAAAGGAGCTTCAAAGGAAAATATAAACAAGATAGGAATCGGTAATGCGTACTTAAACCATTATAAAAAGATTTACGAGATCGTTAAAAGTCATGGATATAAAAAAATCATTATATACCACGATATCCTCTACAAATATCGAGAAGTTTTAGAAGGTTTACCCAAGGATATGATTGTAATGTATTGGAAATATAATACTAAAGAAAACCATCCAATTTTAAAAAAAATAAAAGAATTTAAATTGCCTATAATTGTTAGTCCTTCTATCATTGATTACAATCGATTGTTTCCGTCGTTTACCCGCTTTGAAAAAAACATATCAAACTTAATTAAAAATGGTTATGAAAACGGAGCTATAGGAGAAATAACTTCAAGTTGGGGAGACTATTCAAATAAGGAGATTAGAGAAAATCGATTTTACGGCTTTATTTACTCTTCAGAAGTTGGCTGGAATCCTTCGAAAAAGGTAAATCCAATTAAATTTTGGAAAAGCCTTTTACTTCATTTTTTTGGAATTAACGATCTTAGGTTATTTAAAGTTATAAGAACCTTAAGAGCTGTTGAAGATAAAAAGCGTTTACATACAAGACCTACTTTTTATTATAATCACTTTTTCAGTCACCCATATAACAAAAAAAGTTCATTATATAGAAAAAATCTAAAAACCTCTAAATTTAATTCTATAATCAAAAATATGGATGAAATCATTGTCATGTGTAATGATTTGGAGAAAATTGCTCCAAAGAATAAGGAAAACATTAGAATTTTAGCATTTATTGCGAAGCATATTAAATTTTACTGCAATAAGAGAATTAACTCTAAAAAATTAGTTGATTTTCGCTCGAACCGAGTAAAAGACGAACATAGATTACTAATAATAAAAGAAATCGAGGCTTTAAAAAAGGAGTTAAACAATCTCCTAAACGAATACGAAACCTTATGGTTGAACATTGCAAAAGAAGATGGTTTTGAATCAATAAAGAGGAAATATTTGTGGTTATTGAAATTTTACGACGAAAAAGTTGAAGAAATTAACAGCGAAAGAGAGTGGACAAATCCAAACATCCCCAGTGAAACCATTTATCTTGATTCTAAGAAGAAACACCAAATTCACACTACATACTTTAAAAAAACGATTGAGATCGACGGAGAGATTGAAAGTGCTTACTTACAAGTAATAGGTGGGACTTTCGCAAAAATTAGTCTAAATAATAATCATATCGGCCATGTAATAACCAGACATTCGTTAAATTATGTGGTTTTAGAAAATAATATTCAAATATTTGATATTAGAAAGTATCTAGAACATGGTGAAAATCTAATTTTTATCGAAAATAAGGATTTTAGCGGAGGAATTGGGCCAATTAATGTTTATGGCGAAATAAAACTGAAATCAGGTCAAATAAGTCTAATAAAATCTGATAAGACATGGTTAGGGGCAAGAAATCACGATGGCCCGTGGAAAATTGTTAAAAGATTTGGTAGGCCACCCAAAGTTACTGGAGGTTTATGTTATCCCGATTTTGAGCGTAACGTTCATTCGTTAGAAAGCGATATGATGACTATGTTTAACGCTTTAATTGGTCGGATTCCAGTAAAGTTATATTGGATTTTAAAAATAGTTATAAAAATGTTTCATCGTTACGACGTTCTAGAATGAATATTAAGACGATAGAATAAAAAAAAATAAAAAAAATTAATTGCTTAATTATCAATCGTTTTCTCTTATTACAATTGATTCAGGATTGTAAAGAATTTCTTGAATTTTAAGCCTATCTCCTGCATCCGCTCTTCCTTTCGAAAGAATTGCAATTGTCAACCATTCAAAGGACCCCTTGAACTCTACTTTTTCCCACAGTTTTACTATTAAGTACCAAAAGAGCACAACAATAGCAAGGAGTAGCAAAAGTTGGTAACCGTTTAGTTTTCCATCTAAAGCACCCCAGCTGGTTACGGCGTCGAAAATCAATACAGGGAAAATTGTAACCCATTGAAAACTCCAAATTGTCAATAACAACATGTTGAATCGTCTAAAGAAGATTGTTTTCTTTCCAAACTTTTCTGCTTTTCCCCTATAATCTACTAATTGAAGAATTAAAGTACCAATGGCTATCTCTCCAGCGGCTACAAAGCTAAACAAGAATAAGTTATCGCTATCTAAATCAAATCCAAGTATTAATCCTGAAATAATCGCAGTTATAAAAAGGAACAAAGCGCTCAAATAAGACCATTTTAAAAAATTCTTTGTTATTCTTCCTTCGCCTATATAGGAGCCCGCAATCAACCCAAAAAGGGAAAGCGAGAGAAAAGGGACCAGAGGAGTAAATCTATTTATAAACGGTACAATTAAGATATAGGTTAAATTAGTCCAAAAATCGCGAGTAATCCAATTATTCCAAGGACTCCTGAAATCTACAAAGTAGGCATTCCCAAATTCAATTACTAATGGGCGTAAAAGCAAAACGATAATTGAAAGAGTAAGAGCAAAGATTAGAATCTTCTTAGAAGACCATCCTTTATACAAACAATAAGCGTAAATTCCACTGATAATTATTGTGGCAATACCTACAGTTTGTAAAACATTGATTCGAAATAAGTGATTCCCAAGACTCAACCAAATATCACTTTCACCTAAGATTACATCTAAAAGCAAGCCATTAAGCAACCCTTCTGATATAAACCCAAAAACCCAAATTATAAAGCCCCGTATTGCCTGATTTTTAAATACTCTTAATGCTGCCGGTTTTTTCTCCATTACTTCGATGTTCTTATTCCACTGTCTTCTAGTTGAAATTGTATTGCCAATTGCAGACATTAAGATAAATAGGCCATCGAAATATCCTAAGTAAAGCAGAACTACCCCTAAAATCAGTAGTAATATGGGAGCATCTCCGGCTATGATCTTGTCAACTTCTTCAGAAAACGCAACATTTAGCACATGGAAACAAACTACTCCCAAAATACCAACGCCTTTAATAAAGTCGAAACTTATATATCGTTTCATTTTTAATCAATTTTTTTGTGAAATTTGATTATATAAAAATTAAATAACACTTTGTTGTCAAAGTATATAAAATTAAACTCAATTTTGAAATAATTAGTTTTTAAGTTCTTTTGTTAATTTAGAACGAAAATGTAGAAAGAAAAAAAATTATTTGAATTTCTTTAAAAATTCGAGTAAATCATAAACTTATTTGCAGAGCCTAAACTGTAAATTTCGAACTTGCTTCCGCGCTTTGTCTCGCAAAACATTTGAATCATTGGAAAAAGATAAATTTGCGTGGTGATTTGTGCTTCCTTATCTTTTGAATGACTTTTATAGTCGCTTCCTGCTGAATTAATTGTTTTTTTTATGTTCTTGTTCCAATACCCTAATGAAGCTTCGCTTTTTGATTCAAGTTCTTTAAAATCGTTAAATCTAATACCTTCAACTTCTTCTATAATTTGGTGAAGATCTCGCTCAATTTCTTTTTCGTATTTTGTTTGTGCGCTGCTATGGAGTACTGGAATTCCAGTAACGACGGTTTTAAAAGGAACTGGTAGAATCTGATATTTAAACACGCTTTTGTGGCCTTCACAATCACTACATTTTATTTTTCTCGTACCTGTACCAAAACAAACTCCACATGGATAAGAAAACGGTTTCTCTTCCTTTTTCTGTTCTTCGCCAGTTAACACAGTCAATTTTTCTTCGATTTTTCCCGTTCCTTTACATGTTTTACATTTTTCTTCTGTAAAACCTTTACCACTACATTTTTTACAAGAAACTGCTTGAATTGTTTCGTAAGTAGGTACTTTTTCATCGCCTTTCCAATTTTCTTTGTTAAGCTTACCTTCACCCTTAAAAGAGTAAAATATTTCTCTCACAACTCTTGGGGCAAGAACAATTTTTTCTTCCGCATCTTTGGGTACCGCACCAACAGTTTTTTTAATCGCAAAATAAATTGCAGCTTCTTTTTGGGTATCTTTAACGTATTCCGCTGCACTTATAGCGTCTAGCGAAAAAATAGCACCTTTGGTACCAAATTGTTTTTCCATCTTTTTCTTATCATTTCTTACGGCAAGTAGTTTCCACTTCTCAAAAATTTCATCTAAATTAGGAGTTTTTATTCTTACATCTGGCAAAATAATATCACATTAATTTTTTAAAACTTGAATTTATTTATTTAATAACTTTTGAATTATAAAAATATAAAATAGAATAATTTATAATTTTATTAAAACTAAATTAAAAAATACAAAATAAAACAGATGTAATATGTCAGCAGAAGAGCGTCAAAGTGTAGAATACTTCTTACAATGGATTCAACAAGGAGGCCTTAAAGACTGGATTCAACATTTCTTAGATCAAGGAGATGAAGCAAAATTAAGGCAAGTTAAAGATATCTACGATAAAATCAAAGCTGTTTTTGGATTTTAGTTTCTAATTTTTGTTATTTTAGTTTAAATTGAATGGTTTTTCTTTTGGCTACTCCTTCTAAAGATTACTTCATTGTTTTCGACAGGAATTGGGAAAACAAGAAGCAACTATATTTCAACATAAACTTCTTTTATCTGAAATCGTATAAGAAAAAAAGGCAAATCTTTTCTTACATCAATAAACCATTCTTTAGAGGGTTAGTACTTTTTGGGTTAGACTTTAAAAACAAAGTACGCCCCGTAGATTTTTCCAAGATTCAAGAAAACGGCCACTTAGAGCAAATAAATCCGCGGCTCCTTAAAAAATTTTTAATTGACGAAAAAAATAAATTTATTGGTTTTTCAAGCCAAACTGATCCAGAAGAATTCAAACTAATAAAACAAATGCTTGAAAATTTTCAGTTCGACGAAAATAATATTGTCTACCTAACATTTTGTAAATCATGCTTAGAAGATAAAAAATTCACTATCTTAAGCGAAAAAACCAAGATAAAATCGCTAAGAAATCAATTTATTTGCTCTAATTGTGCGTTGGATATTGTTCTGAAACAAGCACAACTTGCGGGCCTCATCTCGTCTAATAAAATTAACCTTAAACTTAAGAATTTTTTTACTCATTTAATTTTAAAATTTAGGGATATTAATAAAGTACTAAACTCTTTTAAAGTGGATTTTAACCCCGTTAAAAACAAGGACTTGACATTGTATGATGTAGAAAAAAATCCTCCAATTAGCAAAAAGTACCTCAACTTTAAGGTTGATAGCCTTAAAATTCCCAAAAATTTTAAAGCTTTGTTAAAAACGCTTAATGTATTAACTTTACTACCGATACAAGTAATTTCAATTGAAAGGGGTTTGATAGAAGAACATAGTAATCAATTGGTTATGGCACCCACATCTGCAGGTAAAACATTAGTTGGCGAATTAGCAGGGATTACAAGAGTGATGAGAGAAAGGCGTAAAATGCTTTATTTAGTACCGATAGTAGCTCTAGCTAATGTTAGAACAGAAGAATTTAAGAGTAAATATAAGATACTTAACTTAAAAATTATTAAGAAAGTAGGAGAATCTATTCTCGAAAAAAAAGAACCGGACGATTTAGGCACACTGAGAACCGCGGATGTGATTATCGGTACATACGAAGCTATTGATTACATTTTAAGAAGTGGTAATAAAGATAAATTAGGAACAATAGGAACAATAATTATCGACGAGATTCAGACTTTAAGCGATCAAGAACGAGGATTCATTTTGGACGGTCTAATAGCTAGGTTAAAATCAATCTTTAAAGACGTGCAATTTTTGTATCTAAGCGCAACAATAGGTGCGCCAGAAGCTTTAGCGAAGAATTTGGGTTGCATTTTGATTAATTACAATAATAGACCTGTTCCTATTGAACGCCATTTAGTGTTATGTCTCAACGAATCAATAAAGCTCAGAAATATTACAAAGTTAGTGCGAGCTGCATACTCAGAAACATCTACATATGGGTTTAAAGGTCAATCGATAATATTCACAAATTCAAGAAAAAAGTGCGAATCACTTGCTAATTACCTTCAAAATAAAGGATTAAAAGTGATGTCATATCACTCTGGGCTTACACATGAAGAGCGTAAAGTAATTGAATTTAAATTTCAAAAGCAACATATTTCAGCGGTTGTCGCAACAGCAGCTTTAGCGGCGGGAGTAGATTTTCCAGCAAAACAGGTGATTTTTGAATCGTTAATTATGGGCATCAAATTATTAACTGTTGCCGATTTTGAGCAAATGTTAGGAAGGGCTGGAAGGTTAAAAAAGCACGATGTTGGATTAGCATATTTACTTGTAGAACCGGGAAAAATATGTTCTCATGAAACTAAAATAACCGAAGAAAATATTGCTATTAGCTTATTAAATGGAAAAATAAAAGACTTTGAATTACAGCTTGATGAGGATAAATTCTTAACGGAACTATTAGCCTTCATCTCAACATATAATGAAGGCATCGAGAAAGAGGAAATATATAAATTCTATAACTTTTTAATTAATTCTGATTATGAATTGGAAGCATTTTTAAAAAAATTATTAAAACTTAAACTTATCCAAATAGAAAATAATACTCAATATAAACCCACTTTTTTAGGTCAAGCCGTTGCTAAATCTTTTTTAACCGTTGAAAAAAGCCTGGAAATTATCAATAACTTAAAAAAGAAAGAGAAAAAGATTATTGATATTGTTCTTGAATTAAAAGCATTGAGAAATGTTTATCTCACTAAAAAAGTCGTTGCTGATTTATCAAAACATAGACCAGCAAAATATTCCTCGAATAATTTCTTCAGTTCAAGCAATTTATCGCTGATGGACGCAAATTATGTGAAGAAAAGAAAATCATTTTCCCAAGAATTTATAGAATATATTGTTAAATGGACAAGAGAAATTTTCAACTGCGATTGTGAGGATAGCCCTTACTGTGAATGTGGAAGGTTGAACTTAGAGAGAATCATCTTGAAATTAAGAATTGAGGACAACCTCTCAATTGAAGAGCTTAGTTATTACTTAGAAGAAGAATACAACATTCTAGTATTTAAAGGGGATCTTATTAACTATCTGGAAAGTTTAATATATTCGTTTGAAAGCATATTTAATATTTCAAAAGGGTTGCCCAAGCTGGATTCTGATTATAAGAAGGAACTTTTAGAGATTCCCGAAATAATAGAAAAAATTAAGAATTGAAGAAAACTCAATCCTAATACTTTTGTACCATCGAAGAATGGAATTCAAACTCGCTATCCAACGAGTTCACCTCCACAAAATTCGAAGATTTATACATATTAAATTACTAAGGTTAAAACTAATGACAGATTAGAGAATAAGAAGAATTGTTTCATAAAATATGAAAATAAGAAAAAAAAACTTCATTTGAAATTAGAGTAAAACCTTAAATAATAACGATATAAAATAGATATATCAATTTATAAAAAAATGATTAATATGTCAAAAAAAACTTTAAAATATGTTTCTACAGCCTTAGCAGTTATTGGAATTATTTTAATTGCATCTGGTCCAGTTGTGGGTGCTGTTAATGAAAAGATAACTTTATTGGATGAGAAGGGAAAAACTGTACATGATGATAGTATGACTTTTATGAATTCAACTTATGCATTGAGCTTTACACTGGAGAAAAACCAAAAAATTGATGTTGAAATGTCTGTAGATTTAGAAAACATGACCGTTATTATCATTTTTGTAGAAAAATCAGAATATTTAAATGATCTCGAAGTTAATGGAGCACCTAATGCCGGAGATGGTTTACAAATGTTATTTGCTAGTTATGATGATTTTGTTGTTGGAGAACCTATTGTTAGACATAATGATAATGATCGAATTTTAGGGATGGGTTCTTACTACTATATGGAATTTATGGGAGGTTATACAGGAAGTGTTTTATATAGCATTCCTAATGATTACGTGATATTAATATGGGGTGCAAATTCGTGGGGATCAAACTCAACTTTAGGAGAACATGCGTATTTTAATATAAAAGTGATAATAGATGGTCCAGGTCAGGAAGCTGCGATACTTTTTTATCTTATTGGAGGAGGCGTAATTTGTGTAGCTATTGTTATTGCATTAATAAATTCAAAAAAACAGAGGACATAAAAGGTGATTAAATAAAATGGAAGAAAATATAGCAAAAAAATGTTTAATTATTGGAATTATTGTTGCGGTTGTAGCAGGCACCATAATGATGATCAGTACCTCTTTGGCACTTAATGCTGATAATTGGAAAACCTATGCAGATGAAGAGAATCAGATGAATTATTGGTTAGGAAATTATGGATATCAAGAATACATATTAAAAGAACAAGAGATAATTTTAACAAATCTTTGGATGGAACAACAAGGATTGGTTATTGGAAATGCTGCTAGAGTTGTTGTCAATATTGGGTTAATTTTGTTGTTTATTGGATTTATTGGATATGCTACAAATGATCGTATAGATGAAAAAACAAAAAGAACACACTTAACTATTGCTGGTATTGTATTATTTGTTATGATGCTTACTACATTTTATACTCAAATTGGCATAATAGCAACGACAGGACCATAAGAAAATTTTATATTCTAATTTTTTTTTTTTTATTCTTTCACTATATTTCTAAAGGAAAAATTAAAAATTGATTTTACAAATACATTTTTAATTATTGAATTTTAATTTTATGATAAAAATAAAATAAATAAAATATTATTCGATAATTAATTACTTGATTAAATCGAAGATAAAAGTAAAGAATTAATAAAACAAACTTCTAATTATATGATTTATACTATTTTTCTTTATCAGAGCCACACCGGTTTACTGATATACGATAAGAGCTTTCAAGAGATAAATGCTGGAAAAATGGAAATGTTTAGTTCATTTTTTTTAACTCTAAAATCTTTTGTTTCTGAACTAGTTGTTGACGGTTCAAAAGAATTAAAAAACATCGAACTAGGCGAATATACGGTTTTAATTACTTCACTTTCTAAGGTTAAAGTTGATATGGTTATAATCGCTGATAAAGAGGATGCAAAAGCTATAAACAAATTAATACCTAAATTAATTAAATTACTTCAGAAGTACGAGCAACAATTTCTTTCTTGGGATGGGAATAGCGAAGAATTTAAAATATTAGATCATCCACTTACTGAATTAGTATCATCAAATGTAAAAGATGTGAAGAAAACATTGTTAAAAAGCCCCGAGCAGATACTTAAATCAATATGGGCACATAAAAAGAAATTAACAGAAGAAGAGTTTGAAAATCTAGTCCAGGAAAGAGATCTCTTGATTTATAAGATAGAAAACACTGTTAATATCCCAAGTAAATTAGCGATGACTCAAACGGCTGTAGAGCTTTCAGAAAAGCTACAAGATGAGAGCACGTTTTTGAAATACCAAGGTGAGGTAAACAGATTTAAAAATGAATTGAAGGACGCAAAGTTCAAATTGAATTTTTATTTAAACAAGATCAAGACTTCGGTAAACGAAGCTATTGATAATTTAGGCAATGACCCAATTCATTTGGGAGATTTTAAAAATTCTTATCTAAATTTGTACTCATTTAGCACAAAACTAAAACTAGTAAAGGAAACGGGTTGGGAAGTTTACCGTGAACTAGCAAGCAAGCTCATTGATAAAAATTCTCTATCTGACCATGAACTCTCTGAAATCATTCAAACTTTATTAAATATGAGTACCAATGTGGGGGATTATTTAAATTAAAAATTTTCGTACTCATTTTATGTGTAATTCTATTATATCGTTTTCTTTTAATTCGTAATCTAATCCCACTTTCTTCTTTAATTGTCGAGCATCTTTACGAATGATTATTGCGTAATCGAAAGACTCAAAAAATTTACGGTGTATTTTTATGGATACATCTCTTACCGTTGGGATAGGATCACTATCCAAAATTAAAGGTTTTTCAGCAACGACTGATTTATTCATTGTATAAACCTTAATTTTTTTTAAATGCTTTAAGATCACTTCCCCAAAATTGTTGGGAATCTCCTTCTTTCTATTGCTTGTCCCAATTATTAAAGGAAATTTATCTGAATACAACTCTTCTAAGTTATGAAAAGTATTTTTTGTTAGCGATAGGTCTCCTTTTGTTCCCAGAATAATTGCCTTTTTATAAACTACGGAAGGATTTAAAGTATCGACAATGTGATCGAGAGTAATCTTCCCGAAAACCTTTACAATAGCATTCCGTATACCTCCTGCGTGGGTTATTTCTCTGATCCTTTCAGTCAATTCTTCAATGTTGGTGTTTTCTTTAGATTCATTTGTTTGATAGAATACTTGTATCTTATTAGCCCCCGTTTTTTCAATCGTAATTGGAGGAGGGGGAACATTGATTCGTATATGTGATTTGTTCAACTCGCTTAAAAGTAAATCCATTTGTTCCTTATAATCTCGAGATAAATCGACGCATAAGCACATTAAATCAGCCGCTCTTAATTGCGATATGATCTCTTTACCATTTCCTATTCCAATTGAAGCTCCTTCCATAATTGAAGGCATATCAACAATTTGATAGCGGATTTTATCGTATTCATATATACCTATCTCCGGGATAGCCGTGAATTTGCCAATTTTTTCTTTAGCAGCCCCCGTTAATAAATTTAATAGAGAAGTTTTTCCTACACCTGGAGTATGATAATCGCTTATTAATATTACTTGAATGCCTTCCTTTTTAATCGAGAAAGGACTAACCAGTTTTCCAATGCTTTTAACTCTTATTTTTTCCGACTCTTGTTCTCTCCTAAGTTTTGCAAGGCGAGATTTATTCAAAGCCACAATATTTTCTGTAGCTTTGTGTTTAGGAACTAGAGACAAAAATTCTTCGAGACGTTTTATTTTCTCGTCTATAGAAGAAGCATCTAGATACTTATTATATGCTGCTTGAGCTTCAGCTCCTATATTTGAGCTCATAAAATAATACCTTGTTAAAACGATTTAAAAAATTGATCGAAATCTATCTTCCGTTTTTAATTTTAAATCTCCAATAATTTCATCAATTCTACTTTCAAATTTCTTGAAGAATTTTTCTTTTTTTGAAAAAATATCATTAAAAGAATATCTATTAAGAAAATGCGAATTAATTTCTTTTAGATGTTTTTTAACGATCTCTGAGTCCGTTTCTTTTTCGGTAATAGCAAAAGATATCAATGGTTGCTTATTTGATTCATCATTTGGTAATGAAATTAATTCGCAATAACAGACTAGTTTAAACGAGGCTAAAGAAATAACATTGATGTCATCTCCAAAGACTTCTGTTGTGAAGCTTTCAAGAGCAGATAGAAATCCCGCTCTCAATTCTGGATCTAACCCCACTCCGGTATCTGAATCGTAATATCTTTTGTTTAGGATATTACGTATACCTAAATTTATACCAAGTTCTAAAATAGCCATATTTTTTAAAATTACTTAATTTTTAAGATTGGGATAAAATTTAATCCTAAGCATATTAGGTCGTAGATATATTAATAATTTAACTTATATTTTTAACTGTATAATAGACCATTTTTTATTCCGTTTCTATATGATTTTTTCGTTTATAAGAATGGTCTATTTTATCATTTACAACTGCTTTTTATACGCATTAAATGTGTTTTGAAGCAAGAAGCTAACCGTCATAGGACCTACCCCTCCTGGATTTGGAGTAATCCACGAACTCTTTTCTAAGACTCCTTCAAAATCTACATCTCCAGATAATTTTCCATTTTCTCTCGATATACCTACGTCGATAATTACTACGCCTTCCTTTACCTTTTCTTTAGTAATGAACTTTGGTTTTCCTATGGCAACGATTAAAATATCAGCTTTTTTGGTATAATCATCTAATTTTTTTGTGAACGAGTGGCAGATTGTAACTGTAGCGTTTCTTTTTAAAAACATGAAGATTAAAGGTTTGCCAACTAAGTTAGAACGATTAATTATAACAACATTTTTACCCTGAATATCAATGTTGTAATGTTCCAGAAGCGTAATAATGCCTTTAGGAGTACAAGGTACAAAATCTTCGTTGTAATCGAACAATTTACCCCGATTTATGGGATGTAACCCGTCTACATCTTTTATCGGATCGATTTGCTCAATAAATTCAGAAGTATAGGGTCGTAAATCTCTTGGCAATGGTATTTGTAGAAGTATTCCATGAACAGATTTGTCTTTATTTAGCTTCTCAATTTCATCCAACAATTCACTTTTTGTTATATTTTTGTCTAAATCGACTAATATAGACCCTATTCCTATTTCAGAGCAAGTCTTTCTTTTAATATTTATATACAATTTTGAAGCGGGGTCGTCTCCAACTAAAACAGCGGCTAATTTAGGCTCGATCCCACTCGTCTTAATAAAAGAAGATATTTTATCTTTTAATTCTAAATTTAATTTTAACGCCAATTCTTTTCCATTTAATATTTTTCCCATAATAATCTTGATGTTAAACTTTGTTTAAATATAAGTTAAAGTAGGTTTTCAATGAAATAAATAGATGTTATTATTTACTTATTAAAAATTTAAAAAATGTTTAAATTCTTCTTTTACGCCAAATTAGATAAATAGCTGCAATGATAATTCCACTAATTGACATAATTAGAATTAGCGTTAAAAAGTTAAACTCAACCATGAAGATCTCTTCGTTTAAAAGATCTAAGGAATTAAAACCTTTAAGTATTTCAAAGGCATAGTAAGAAGCGCTAATGGAAGAGAGTTTCTGATCATTTTCTTCATCGTGGTCGCTAAAACCTCCGTCCCGAAAGTTTTGATGGTTTAAAACCCAATTTACAGTTGGATTTTTATTCAATTCGTTACTATCTATTAACTTTATTCCTTCGACGCAAAAATAAGTGCTGCTTAATAAGGAATTTTCGGCAAACGCGTCAGGTAAATATCCACCGAAATTTTCGAGATTAGCAGGATCGTTTATGTAAAACGATTTCAGATAATTCAATGTGCTAGTCTGATTTGCTAAATCACTAATATCTCCTAATTTTTCAACCAAATAAATGGCGTAATAAGTAGTAAGCAAGGTAGATGATAAAGTTTGGTCTCCCCCATAACCACCATCGGTATTGTTGCACGATAACACCCAATTTTTATGAATTGTTTGATTCTCAACTGGCTCGTTGATTAAAGTAAATATGTTATATATAAAGAAAGTCGAGATCAGATTTGCATTAGTAGATGTGTTAGTAGGGCTAAATCCACCCGTACTTTGAACTGTCTCATTTATATATTCGTAAATCTTATCGTGTAAAATTGAATCTAACAGATCTAGCTTTCCAAGGAAACCTAGCGTACTTAAAAGGTAATATAAGTCATATATATCAATTTCTTCGTTGTTAAACATAGAAGTAATTTCATCTTCCAAGTATACTTCTAAAGCTGGAATATCTACTTTTTTAGTCGCTTGTAAAAAACTTTCAATAAGATAAGCGTTATAAAAATCTATAATTTCTATAGCGTTAGCAGTATCTTGCGTTAATATGCCAAAACTCTCGTCGTTATTTTGGTTTTCGTAAAGAAAATCGATTAAATGAATCTGTCGGGTTTTTGCTGATGCTATGGGAGCAATACCCAACAACAAGGTTATTATTAGCGCTAAAAACGTTAAACTCCGAAGTTTATATTTCAATTAAAAAAAAACCCCAATCTGGTTTTAACTAAATTTTAATTTTTTAAATTTAACGTGAATTTAAAATTTAACGATATTTTGAGTTTTTAGTTAGATTATCTGATTAATTCGTTTAAAATACAATAAATATAATTCGGCAAACTAAATTATATTTTAAAAGATTTCGCTAATATCTTTGTATAATAAGTCACTGTTGTTCTGAAATTCCTCGAGTGTAACAAACAAGCTCTGGAACGATGGTAAGCTTCCTAATATACTAGCGCCATTGAATATGGCAAATTGGAGGTTATCAGGAACGAAAAATCTTATCACTTCATCAGATGAGTTGTAAAAACCAGAAAATTCTCTAGCAGGAGCTGATTGTTTAATAATCTCACGAGGGATCTCTGGTATATCAGTTGATTGAAAATTTTCCCCACAAAAAGGACAAAATACAGATGCACTATCTTCAATTGTTTTTTTACACTTAGCACAAATTGTTTTACCATCCACAATATCTTTCTTCTTCTTTTTGGGAAAGTTACCAATAGAAAGCTCTGGTAAAACCATTCTCCCTCCACAAGATGGACAGAATTCCTTACCATCAGATAGGTCTACTAATACACCACAATTTGGACAATTATCTTTTTGCTTTCGTGTTTTTCCCTTTAATTCCATTTTTTTATTTTTAGAAGGTTGAACAATTTTAGGTTTAGGAATTTTTCCCAACTGGGGGATTAATTTGACTAATTCCAATTTCAACCTTTCTTCAAACCCCGAATATTGGAGATTACCACCTGCAATCATAATATGGGAGAGGAGGTCGCTCCAATAATATTTATCAATTCCTTGTAGACTGTTAATTACAGCTTGTGGAATATTTAATATGTTATAACCTAATAAATTGGGTTGAAACAATACCTCGGGAGCTTCGTGGAAAATATAGTTAGGAATATCAATACTAGCCCCGTCTGGCATGGCAAAACTAAAACTCTCGTTTAATTTAGGAGGATTTTCGGGATCCAAAACGAAGTAACAGTTTTTCTCTTTAATTTCTTTAATTATCTCGTCAACAGCACTGGACTCAATATTAATACCCTCCCTCATTAATAAATTTTTTAGATGTTGATTGACATCAGTTCCAGCTAAAGTCAATTTTTGAACTGATTGATCAACAATCTGCCCACCAATAATCGGGGTGATCCATGTAATCCCATCACCGCTCTCAATTACTAACCCCGTCGTTAATCCTACGCTAAATAATGCCAAGACTGGTGTTGGAACCATTATTAAACTTTTTACTCTATGAGTTTCGTACAAAACACGAGCAATATATTCTTTAGTCTCTCGTAGGAGAAATGGTGGTTCGGTATATAATACGGGGTAATTAGAAAGATTTTCAATCCTTAAAAGTGAATAGAAAATGTAATTTAAAATCTCATAATAATCGTTCCAATCCATTATCGCCCCCCTTTCGATAGGACGCTTTATTTTAAGAACGCCGCGCATTTTTACAACATCCATTCCAATATATATATTACGTGCGCTTACATCAACCATAACAGCCTTGTATTTTTCAGTGCCAGTGATTGTGGGAAAAACATACCTAGGACTGGGTTCTCCCGCGAATCCTATTTTAGTATAGGCTGAACCAATGTCGACGATAATCGGAGTTCCTGGAAGGGGTATTGCCATAATTTATTTTTTTTTATGTGCTTTTATATAAATTTCCAAATTTAAATATTGGTATAATATTATTATAAAATGATTTTCTTTGATTAAATAATTTTTCCAAAAGAGGAAGCATTAATTAGAATATATTAATAGATGATCTTCTATTCTTTTAGATTTTTAAATATTCTTTCGATAATTGATTGTTTAGAAATTAAACCTATTAATTGATTATCGTAGTTTACAAGAGGTACTCGCTCAACTTTCTGTTTAACCGTTTTTTCCAAGGCGAGCTCTAATGGTTCAATTGTTAAATTAAAATATATTTGTTAATCGATTTTTAAAGATTTTTCTAGTTTCTTTTCGATCCCTTCTAATTCAATTAAAAGATTTTTGTATGTTTTCAATAAATACAGGCCCCAATCGCTTAATTTCACCCAACCACCTCCACCAAGACCTCCTTTTTTTGTTTCTACGGGTGATATTCCGGTTCTAGCTTTAATTTTATTTAAAATATTCCATGCATATTTGTAAGAGTAGCCGCATTCTTTTGCCGCTTGAGTTAAAGATATAGGGGCTTTAACATCGGGTTTATCGATTTTTTCAAGAAGATTAGCCCAACCAGATCCTAAAATATTTTTACGGTCACCATTGTGAAATTCTAGCCAGAATTTAATTCCAAAACCTATTTTAGCTTTTAATTTTTCGATATCGGGTTTATCATCTTCGGATTGTTTTTCCATACTATCTAATTGATTTTCTTAATTTTAATATTTTTTATAAGAATAATAAGGCTAAAGAGAAAAACATTAAAGGAAAGTCATTTTTTTTTTTGTAAATATAAATTTGTTGACTAAGTATGGTATTTTCTGGCGTAAGTAGTTCTGAAAAAAGGGGTAAAATAGTAATCGAAAACGTGTATTATTTTGTCGAAAATCCGATGTTGGATTGTAATCAGTTTATAATTGCTGATAAAAAAAACGATGAATTAGCGCTTTTTGACGCAGGAAATGGTCTTTCTTTAAAAGGGCTGATTGAAGGGATGAGTAAACTAGGTTTGAATTATGAACACATTACCAAAGTCTATCTTACTCACGAACATGTAGATCATGTGCTTGGCATATACCCATTGATTAAATTATTAAATAATAATCTTCCTGAGTTATTTGCTTATGGAGAAACGGCGAAGATATTGAGGGAGGGGGACGAATCAAAAATCTTTCCGGGGAATCTCGGGATCAGCCCCGGGATGTTTGGACTAGAAATTATACCTTTAAAAGTTAGCGATTTGAAAGTAGAAGAAACGATTAGTATAGGTTCAGAATTTAATTTTCAAATTTATTACACACCAGGTCATTCTCTCGGATCAATCTGTTACTATGAGAGTAGCAAAAAAATTCTTATTCCTGGAGATTTAGTATTTGCGGGGGGCAGTTTTGGAAGGTACGATTTCCCGGGAGGTTCTTTAAACGCTCTAATTGAATCAATTAAATTTGTAAACAATTTAGATGTAAAATATTTGCTTCCAGGCCATATGAACATAAGTGATAATGGGAATCAGCAAATTGAATCTTCTTATAGAATGGTCCAATCACTAGGAAGGTTTTTTTAAAATTTAAATACTTTTATCCTAGTGCTTCATTCTGTTAAGGATTTACGAATATTAATCAAGTATACTATTTGATATATGAGAACATTTTTTAAATAAAAAATCTATATTGAAGTTAATCACCTAATTTAAAATAAAATAAAAAAAAGAATAAAGTAAAATTTGTGATTAAAATGTCTGAAAAAAAAGAAAAGATGGTAACCGAAATTTATCTACGTTCTTACCCAAAGATCATATTTTTCTGGCCTTTAGCGCTCGTTTCGTTGGTTATGTGGTTGTTACAGATGCTTGTTCCAACACCAGTCGCATGGTACGGAAACTTCTGGCTCGCTGTATTTGCTATAAACATGTTTATTGTTGCTTTCGATTTTGGTAGCACGAAGTTTTTTGTTTTAATTCTTGTTATCGTTGTTGTGCTTTTACTCGTGATTTTTCTAATACCTGACCTATTTGCGGGTGTTTCAGCGGAACCCTTTAATCCCGGGTTAACAACGAATTTCTACTTGGCAACTACATTAATAATGGCAGTTATTTTAGGACTGGTCGTGCTTGGTTCAAGGTTTGATTACTGGAAGATTGAGAGAAACGAAATTTACCATAAAGCAGGTATATTTAGCTCTGCTGAAAGATTACCAACAAAAAGTCTAAGAATTAAGAAAGAAATCCCAGATGTGTTTGAATTTTTCATATTACGAGCGGGTTCCATTACACTGATGCCTGGACACGGTGATGTCATCAATTTACCTACTGTACTTAATATCAACAAGAAACAGAACCAAATAGACTATTTATTGAGCCACGTCTCAATAGAACCTGATGAATTGGACGCTTAATTTCCTTTAATATCAAATTAGATAAAAAATTTTTATTTTTTTTTAATTTTAATTTTTTTTATTTTCTTGTTGCATTGACAGTTATTACATTTAGTCAACAAATCAATCATTTAATTTAAAAAATCTCGCAGATGATATCAAATGAAAGAAGAAGGTTCGGAGGATGTTTCAAGATTTATAATATATATAAACCAATTATAGAAAATTGGTTTATAAAAAATACATATTTAGCTTAAAAAGTTAAAAAGTTAAAATAAATTTAAACTGAAAATTTATAATTTTAATAGGGATTTTTTAAATTCTTAAGTGAACAATTAAGATTATGACTGATATGAAAAATAAAGAAGAAGATTGGGTAATTCCAAAATCAGAGATAACTTTTGAATATCTAAAAAAATTCAATCGAAGTGCGATGATTTTACATTTAGTACAAGGTCTACTAATGGTATTATTTGGATTTTTACCCTTCTTAGATTTTTCAATGGATATATATACATTCTATTTAGAGTTTGATCTCGGACCTCCACCTACATTATCTCCAAATCCCGAAGTGATATTTACCTTCACTGTTTTAGGAGCTTTCGTCGGAACATTCCTTCTCTTATCTGCAATTGCCCACTTTCTCATTGCTTACCCTTTAAACAAATTGTATATCAGAGATCTAAAGAAAGGAATAAATAAAGTGCGTTGGTTTGAATATGCACTTTCCAGTTCCATTATGATTGTTCTTATCGCTTTATTCTTTGGAGTCTTAGATTTCTGGGCTTTATTTATGATATTCATATCTAATGCCCTTATGAATATGTTTGGGCTAATGATGGAACTCCATAACGTATATACGAGGAAATTGAAGGAAAAAGTTAGATGGACGGCTTATTATCTTGGTGTTATAGCTGGTGCAGTTCCTTGGATCGTTATTACCGCATATTTCATTAATACCGGCGTAGAAGGTGGAGAGATTCCCGGTTTCGTATATTGGATTTACGCAATTGAATTAATCTTCTTTAATACATTTGCAATTAATATGATCCTTCAATACAAAGGAATAGGTAAGTGGAAAGATTATTTATATGGAGAAAGAGTGTACATCATACTTAGTTTAGTCTCCAAAACATTTTTGGCGTGGTTGGTTTTTGGAGGAGTGTTCTCTCCAACTGGATAACTAATTTTTTTTTTTTATTTTTTATTTAGAAATGTAACTTTCAAAAATAAATTGAATTTTGCTCAGAATTATGCTACATCTATTTTTTTAGGTTTTTTTTTGATTATCATTAGATTTAAGAATTAAATTATATTTTTAGTAATACTTATGTCTCATCCTCCAATTTTATTACTTGATTTTGATGGCGTTGTTATAACCCAAAAAGCTTTAGAATACGCCGCTTTGATTCATCTGAGGAAAACCTTCTATAAGTGGCAAAATATTAAACATTTAAGGCTTATAGATATAGCGAGGCTTTTTGAGGAAGCGGATTCGCAAAATAAAATTAAGGCTTTGATTAAGGTATATCGAGTATATAAACGATTTATTCCGAGTAGATGGAGGCGAATCTTCTTTTTTATCAGGTTTAGGAGGATGTATCCTAAATACGAAAAATACGAAACGTTCAAACCTAATTTAGAAGGAATTTTAAACGAATTAAAGAAGTGTGGAGTAATATTTGGGATCGTTTCAAATACAAGTGGAGAAAGGTTAGATTTTTTTAGGAAGAAATTAAATTTAGACTCCTATTTTTCCGCTTTTGTTTCCCGCGATGATACTCCGTTAAGAAAACCTCATGGTTATCCTGTTTTCGTTGCATTAAAACAAATTAAACAAAACCTAAAAAGCCCTATAGATAAAACAAATGTGTTTCTAATCGGAGACCTTCCTACAGATATAGAATGTGCAAATAATGCGGGAATCATTAGTATTGCTCTACTTTCGGGGCATGGCACAAAAAATGGTTTGGAGAAGGCCAATCCAAGCGTTGTTCTTCGAGAAATCAAGGAGATTTTGGAGATTGACACATTCAAAAAATTATTATTGGATTAAACATTAAATTTCGTTGATAATGTTTAATTTGGAAGAGTTTGAACGAGATCAAGATATTTATCCTATAGTTGAGAAACTCAGCAAGTTTCTTGATAAAAAAAAGATTGCAAAAGCAGAAAAAGTAATTGAACAACTGGATCAGTTATTAAAGGAACAAGAACACATAGTTCCAATAACTTATATATTAAGCATCTTAGCAGAACACGATTTCGAACTGATTTCTGAAAGTATCTTTAAGAAAGTAGAAGGTTATTGCGATTCCAAAGATCCAAAATTAAGGGTCAATACACTAATAATAATCGGCTTTGCAATGCTAGGAAATCAAAAGTATGTCGATAAATACTTTCAAAATTTCGTTAATAATTTGAGTAACGAAAATAAAGACATACGAGATAATGTCCATTACTTCTTGCAAGAAATTGTTGATAAAAAACCAAAATCAATTTGTTCCTATAGAAAGGATTTAATTAATGCTTTAATTATAGAAGAGGATAAGGAAAATCTCGTTTCAATTATAAATTTTTTAGAGAAGTGTACCAATTTTGATTTTAAAAACCTATTTGATTTTAGAGACATTTCGAAATCACTTTTAACTAAATTTTATAGTAAAAAGCACTCAGGAATTTATTCAAAATTATTAACTTTGATTAAAACTATTTTTCCATCGTTAAAGGAAATAGATGTTGAAAGTCTCGAATTAGACGAGCTTTTAAACTTACTAGATAAGATATTTCTTATGAAAAAATATAACTTTACGGAATTATCTGAAAAGACGGGAGTCACATTAGAGAAATTTATTAAAATCAAAAAAAGGACAGAGAGAAAAGACCAAAAAATCTATTTTTACATTAAATTTAACGAGAATAAATTAATTTATTTTTATGAGCTGGAAAAAGAGAAGTTAATTAAATTATTTGGAAAGGCTGAAAAATTACAGAAAAGAGAAATTTTCGTTATATTTAATCAAATAATTGACACCGAACTTGAGTTGAGATCATTCTTAAATACGTTAATAAAGTTGAATCATATTGATGGATATTACTCAAAATTGGGTTATTTTTATTCTTTTAACTATGTAAAATCAAACCTGTTAGAAAGTTTAAATAAGAAGGGGATGGTGAACCTCAAAAATTTTGATTACTTACCTCCGGAGTTTAATAATAGAGTTATAAAATACATATCAAGTTCGACTAAACAAGTATTTTTATCCGGTAAAAACAATATAGCGTATTATTCTTTAAAAAAAATCCAACAACAAATAAATACCGAAGCTGCAAAAAATACTTCTATCGATTTAAAAACCTATCGTGAGCGGTTAACGGAAAAAGACTTTATTAAATTAATAAAAAACTTACCAAAGGGTTATTTAGCTCCATATCGGAAAGGAACTCAATTGTTAACCAATGTAGGGTTATTGAAGGTTAAAAATGAGATAGAAAACTCTAAATTGATTGGGTATTATTCAATACCAGCGATCTCTGAAAAGCTAAACCTTAAAAAAGTTTTACTCATCGAGATCTTAGATGAATTTATAGATAAAAGGAGTGGAATTTTCGATAAAAACAGAGAAATTTTTTATTACTTAAAGTTTTTAAACCAGAAGATTGAGCAAATAAATTCTATATCAAATCCAGATAAAAAAGAAGTACAAATAAATTTAATGGCAAAGGAACTCAACATAGAAAGAAATCGCATTCTTACAAAATTAGATGAAAAATTAAAACTTATTGAGGAAGAAATAAGAGAAAAGGATCAAATCAATATCCATGAATATAGTGAAAAAACGGGGATGGATAAAGATGGATTTATAGAATATATCAATAACTTGGGTCTGAATTATTTTAAAAAGGGAGACCTTCTCATTTTTAACGAATTGAAAATTAACGGTGCTAAAAAAGACATCAAATCAATGCTTATAAAAAAATCTAAATCTGAAAATTGGATTCTTTTGGGAGACATTGATGTTTCCTCAAGTATTGTTGAAAATTTATTAAAGGAATTACAAAGCGATGAAAAAATAAAAGGAATTTTTCATATTAATGAAGGTGAATTGATTTTTTACACAGAAAAAGGAATCGAAAGTTTAATGCTGGAAAATAGTATGATGTTTTCTTTCCACGACATTTTTTACGGAAAGAAATTGAACGATAAAGAAATTGAGCTCTTACTTTCAATTCTTAACCTTTTACTTAACAATAAAAAGCTAAAAGGTACTTTTGACAATGATTCGCTAACATTTGCTAGTTCTGACGTAATTTTCGCTCAAGATTATAATATAGTACTATTTGAGTGTGAAAAAATAATAAACGCATATATTAAAACCTTCAATACTGAATTTGAAAAAATAAAAAAAATCTTAACGAAACGGAATGAAACAATATTTCCTCAAGAAATTAAACTGATTCAAGAAACAATTGATAATATTAATGAAAAATATGTACGGTGGAGAAGTAACTTAGAAGCTTTTGTGAGAAAAGCTAACATCACGCTTCTAAAAAAGCAAGGTTATTCAATTAAAAGATATAAAACACTATCATTATCTCCCGAAAAAAAAGAGGATATAAAATCTTTTGAGAACGATCCAGAAGTTATAGATCTCTTATCTGGCTTTAACAGGTGGGTAAAATTATTCAACGCGTTAGAAATAAAATATGGGAATATTATTTTTTATCAAAAAAGGTTAATTAACGACGCGGATAATGTAGAAAATCGGAAAAAATTAGATGAATTGCTAATACAATTAAATTTAACTTGAAAATTTTGAGAATCTCTAAGTGTTTCTCTTACTTTCAATTTGAGAGATAATTTCTTCGATGTTTATTTTTTGATCTGATTTGATTTTATAAGATTTAGGAGAATATATGCCATTCATCTCTAAAATACCTTCCTTTTCAAGAAAGTCGAGAGATCTCCAAATAAAGTTAATTTTAGACCGATTAGAGGGTTTAATGTTATTACATCTTCTTATACTCTTAGTAGTAACTAAATTGACACTATTATCTATTAATTTATTTATCGCCTCTAATGTTTCGCGTAAATTTTTAGAAAAAAAGTCCATGAGAGCCTCCCTTAGTAAAAAAAGAAATTTCGTAACTTCGTGTATTTATTTATTCGCAAGGATTTAAAAACTTTTATTCTTCTTAACTAAAAACGCTCAAAATAAGCTACATTGTAAAATTTGAAGAACTTGTAAAGAACATTTTGAATTTATTTATATATTTCTTAGTGTCGAAAAACCCTTTTACCACAAAAGACTAAAGCGCAATCTAATTCATCGGCTCGTTTAATAACCATCTCATCCCGTATAGATCCACCTGGATTGATTATAGCTTTCGCCCCTACATCTACTGCAGCTTCTAAACCATCTGGAAAAGGAAAGAATGAATCTGTTCCCATATAAGAATTCTTTAATTCCTCTTGGTGACCAAACTCCTTTGCTTTTTGGGCTGCTAATTTAACCACATGTACTCTACTTTGTTGTCCTGCTCCTATTCCTATGGTATTAATACCATTGTTATATATTTGAACAAAACAAGCAGAATTAGATTTTACCCATTTTGAAACTTTATAAGCAAAGATTAGAGCCTCTTTTTCAACTTCAGTTACTTGTTTTTTACTAACTACATTCCATTCCTTAATAATAGGCTTACAATCGTATTCTTGGACAAGAACTCCTCCCAGTACTCCTCTAATTTCGGGATTTATATATATTTCTTCTCTTTTATCTAAAAAATCGCCATATTCTATGATTCTCATGTTTTCCTTTTGTTTGAGTATTTCAAGTGCTTCTTGTTCGAAAGAGGGCGCTAGTAAAACCTCCACAAAGATCTTTTCTTTATTTACAATAAAATCAGCTACATTTGCAGTTAATTCTTTGTTTACACCCCATATTCCTCCAAAAGCGGACATTGGATCTGTATTAAATGCTTTTTTAACAGATTCTAATTGTTCTGTCTTATCAATAGCTATCCCATTGGGGCTGGTATGTTTCAATATCGCTGTAAGATAATCCTCCTTACTAAAATCTAGAAGCATTTGCATACAAGAATCTATATCGAGATAATTGTTAAATGAGATTTCCTTGCCGCTCAATTTTTTTAAATTATGAAGGCCATACATCGAAGTTGCATCTCGATAATAAGCGGCTTTTTGGTCCCAGTTCTCTCCATACCTGCAATCCTGTAATTTATCATATATTTTAATCAATTTATTTCCCAATTTAACTTCTGGATTATAATAATTTTGGAGATAACTTGCAATTGCTGCGTTGTAATCGGCCATTATGACAAATACTTCTTGAGCTAATTTCGCTCTAGTTTTATCGCTCACTCCTCCTAATTTCTTTAATTCTCCGATTATAGTGCTATAATGTTTAGAATTAGGTATAACTACGACGTCAGGAAAGCTTTTTGCCGCTGCCCTTATCATTGTAGGACCGCCAATATCGATCATTTCTAAAGCATCAACTAAAGTAATATTTGGTTTTGCAACTGCCTCTTTAAATTGATATAAATTACAAACTACCATATCTATTGGTGGGATATCGTATTTTACGGCATCCTCTGAATCTTTTTTAATACCACGGCGATAGAGGATTCCTCCTTCAATTTTAGGGTGCAAAGTCTTAACTCTTCCATCAAACATTTCGGGAGAGCCAGTATAGTCAGATATTTTTACGAAATCAATGCCATTCTCCTTTAAAAGCCTCCCAGTTCCACCGGTTGATAAGATTTCAATTCCAAGTTCGCTTAACGACCTTACAAACTCAACTACGCCGCTTTTGTCAAAAACGGAGATTATAGCTCTTCTAATCTCTTTCTTATTTTTCATAATTACTCAATTTTTTTTTAATCAAGATAATAAAATCAATATGAATATTTCAAAATAACATCTAATGTCGTTTAAAGTTAATTAATTGGCGTTTAATAAAATTTATCTTTGAAAGTCCTTTAATTTATGGAAGGTAAGAAAGAAAAACAAAATTTTAGTACCTGCTGAGTAAGTCATGGGGGCGAGATTCTCTCTGACCAACATAGGAAACTACACCAATCTTTGCCTTTTTCATTTCGGTTATTCTTTTGGCTCCAGCATATATCATACCATTTAGAAGACCTTCTTTTAAGGTGAGTAATACGCCATCTATATCCCCAACAAAAGGAATATAATCGCTTACACCCTCTGGAAGCATTCTTGAACTTTCTGTGTACCGATCTGAAACATACCCAACAGTTCTTGCTTCTTTTGAGCCCATACCTCGATAAACTTTGACTTTTCTACCTTGAATTGTATCAACATATCCTGGGCTTTCTGTAGAACCAGCAAAGAAATGACCCGACATAATTAAATCAGCACCAACGGTTAACGACTTGGGTAAATCTCCTGGGTTTTTAAAGCCACCATCAGCGATTAAACTAATATTTGAACCATAATCCGCGATTGCGTCAGCTACTTGAGCAGTAGCAAAAAGAGTTGGCGCTCCAACACCTGTTTGAATAGACGTAGTACAAATTGATCCTGAACCCATTCCAACCTTTAACCCTATAAATTTATCCTCATTAAAATCACACTTTGTAATTATATGTTCTGCCGCTTCATATGTTCCAATATTACCTAATACAAAGTTAGATTCTAACAAATCCATGAGTTTATTGGTACCATTGATATCTGCTGTCTTGTAAAAATCTGCGACATCAATAAAAAATATATCAACATATTTGTCAATTTCTTTCAACATTTCTTGAGCCTGAGTTGATTCGGGGTATTTAGGTGATAAAGCTAAAGCGCATATTAAATGACCCTCGTTATCCATGGATGCTAAAGGAAATTCTGGTGCTAAATCCTTTTTTGTAATTAAACCCTTCAAATAACCGCTTTTATCAATTATAGGAAGCTTTTCTTTACGGGATTCAAAGAGAATTTTTAGTGCTTTTTGCCGAGAGGCGCCAGGTTCAATAGAAATTACGCCTTTTGTCATATAATTCTTTATCTTGCCATTTTTTATATCGTTATCAGAAAAAGGGATATCTCTTTTAGTAAAAATCCCACAAACCTTTTTATCTTCGTCAACAACGACAATTCCACTAATATTGTAATTTTCCATCATATACTTTGCTGTAGCAATAGGTTCGTTCGGAGTAATTGTAGCTACATCATCGATTACAAAAGACCTTGCTCTTTTTACGATTCTTACCATCTCTAATTGTCTCTCATAGGTGCAATTACGATGTAAAACTCCTAACCCACCTAGTAAAGCCATTTTAATAGCCATTTCCTCTTCTGTAACTGTGTCCATCGCGGCTGAAACTATCGGAATATTGAGTTTATGTGATCCTAGATGGGTTGATATATCAACTTCATTAGGTTCAAAATTAGTAAATCCTGGCTGAATGAGGATATCGTCGAAAGTAGCAATTAATTCTTTATAATGAACTTTATTGCGGTAATAATCTGTCATTTTTTTGCAAGGTTAAATATATGTTTTTATAATATATTTGATAAATATTATTTCTTATATTGAAATTTAAATATTTTTAATAAAGATCTGATTATAAGTTTTTAGGTATTAGTTTACGTAAAATATATATTTTTTTAAAGAGATTGATTAAATTAGTGAAAATTAAATAATAGATTTTATCCAATTACATACTAATTAGATTTTTTCTCGGTAAGTTTTTAATTCTTGGGTCGTTGATATATGAATCTAAAGTTTTTATAAAAATTTCTCGATCCTCCTTAATATTTGGAGTTTCAATTGAGCAATAATTACTTATATGATCGTTAAAAACCTGGGAATTAACATTTTCTCCAAGGTTTTCAATTATATCTCTTTCTTCTTTTAAACATTCAACGGGAGATAATAATTCAAATTCTCCGTTTTTCCATTCCTTCCAAAGCGGAGTATTAGGTAATATATTTAAAGTTCTAAATCGAAAAATTGTGGGGTTAATTTCGGTTAACACTCTAGCAGTTCCTTTAACATGATCTTCAGAGTACTTCTTTCCGCCCAAACCAAGCATAACATATAAACTTAATTTAATTCCAGAGTTTAACGCTTTTTTTCCTGCTTTAATCATTGATTCTGCGTTTGTGCCTTTTTTCATTATTCTTAAAATTTTACTGCTCCCACTCTCTAATCCCATGTAAACAATGTCTAATCCGGCCTCTGCCAATTGTTTAAGTTCCTCGTCTGTCTTCCTCAAAAGATCTAAGGCTTTAGCGTAGGAACTCACTCTTGGGACATTTTTTAGTCTTAATCGAACATATCTAATTATTTTAACTAAATATTCAGTTGGGGCCGAAGTAGGATTCCCCCCAGCCAAAAAAACGGGATATCTATGATAATTTTTCTCGGCGTAATAATCAATTTCCTTTAGAACATCTTCTAGTGGTATAATTGCATAATCTTGAATGGTGCCATAAATACCTTTATATGTTCCACAAAATCGACAGCGATTCCAACTACAACCACCTGTTACGGCTATGAGCACGCTATGCGCTTCTACTGGCGGTCTTATAATTATTTGACTCGGAGGGACTTTAGAAACCATAACAATTCTACATTAATTAAATTTTTTGATCTTAATTGCAAATTCAAATGCTAGTATGTTATTTTAAGCCTTTTTAGAATAAAGATTTAAGCTTTATATTTTTACAACAATTTCATAAATATTTTTTTTAATAGATAATTTATAATTTTATACAAGTTTTATAATATCTAATCACACATGGTTTTTTGGTATTTAAATTGATAAGTACTAGTACCCAAAAGAAGGATGTTTTATATACCTGCAAAATTGTTATCGTTGGAGGGGCAAGTGTTGGAAAAACTTGTTTATTTAATCGATTTTGTTTTAATTCTTTCAATTTTGATTCTTCTATGACAATAGGTCTAAACTTCCATTCAATTAATATACCAATTCGTAAAAAAGATGCTGTAAAGAGCTCAGGATTGGTCATCAATTCAATTTTCGATTTTGGCGGACAGGACCGTTTTAAGCCCTTAATTCCTAAGTTTTTAGGAGGTGCTAACGGGGCTTTATTAATTTTTGACTTAACTAATCCTATATCATTTGAACAATTAAAATTCTGGTATGACCAATTACTAGAACACGCTGAAGGCTCAAAAATTCCTAAGATATTAGTAGGAAGTAAAAGTGATTTATTAGATTCATCCCCGAGAGATAAGATTATCCAAGAAGAAGTTATAAAGGATTTTGTAAAAGAAAAGGAACTGGATGGATTTTTTAAAACATCAGCTTTAAAGAATCATAACGTGCTTGAAGTATTTAAAGAGCTAAATAATATGATATTAAGATATAACAATACTTCTTATGTCGTGTCTTAAGAATAATTTTTGTTAAATTAAAAAGTCCTCATAAATATAAAATCGGAGAACTCACTAAAGAAAATCTTTTGATTTTTATTTAAATCTGGATAAATATCTTTAAGATGATCGTTTGCTTGACTAATCAAATTTTTAGAAAAGTGTTCCGCAATAATTATAGCATTAGTTTCAGCGAAAACATCCATCACTTGTTTAACATCGCTTTTATTCAACTCTTCTTCTTTACGGTAAATTTCGTTTAAAATTTTGGATTGTTCCTCGTCTGTATTTTGAACGGCTAATATGTAAACGATCTTTTTCTTCCTTGCTTTAATATCATCTTGCATGTCAAGTATATCGTCCCGAATGGCAGACGCTTGGCCCATCAAGGCCATTGCTTTACTTAATGGATTTATCTGATAATGCATATTACCTTTAGCTAAGATTGCTCCAATTTTCGTTGATTTTTCCAATAAACTAGCTCTTTGCATTTCCGCGATGTTTAAATACTGTTCTAAAGACATAGTAATATTGTGATAGCTCATATATTCCTCAACTATTTGCCCTTTCATTAAATTATCCATTGCCGAGGTGTATTCGTTTAGAGCTAATAACTTTAAATTTTCTGGAAATTTTGAGGCTTTTATGATGTCAAAACCTAATAGATAGCCTTGCGTACCGCCTAATATGCTCATGTCTCTGCCATAATTGTTGGCTAATTCGTCTTTATGCGGAGTCTCTAAGTTCTTAAAAACTTTATTTAATTCGTTTTTAAGTTGAACATGAAAAGTAGGTTTACCTCTTCTTTCGATATCACCATCCATAAGGTCGTCATGTATTATATGACCACTATGTAACAACTCTACGGCCAGAGATACTTTCCTAATTTTATCTAGTTGATTATCCAAATAAAGAGGATTTACAATGCCAATAAACGCAGCGATTAACAAAATTGGATGAAGTCGTTTCGCCTTTTTATTTAAAATAAATTCTTGAAGTTGTGTGAAAAAATCTTTTAGTAGAATTTCTTTCTCATTATTGTTCAAATACATAAAATAGGCTTCTAATTCTTTATCGATAGCAGCTTTCTCTACTTTTAGGAATTCTTCGATCATTGTAAAATCACAAAATTTTCTTAAACAATTCGTATTAATATAGAATTAATAATAATATATCTTTTTGTGTGTTGTTAAACAACATTTTTATTATTATCTTTCCAATATTTCTTAAGCTCGTTAAAAATTATAAAAAGTGTGATTAAAAAATGCTTCTTGCCGTTGTGTCTGATTCACACGACAATCGAGAAAATATATTAAAAGCAGTTTCAATAATCAACGATAAAGGTGTGGATGCACTTA
>JAHQWH010000014.1 GCA_029856105.1 Promethearchaeia archaeon
ATTTCCCATTTATTACAAGAAAAATGATTTTTGTAGATAATTTACAAAAATTCGGTTAGTAGAATTTTCTTATATTCTGAGTCTCTTTCTTCGAAAGGAATTTTTTCCATCCCTGTGTATACATCTAAGCAAGGATACTTTTGAAAAAAGTCTGAAAAGGGGATGATAGAGCGAGAAAGATCGAAAAAATCGTCATTTGGTACGATATAAATATTTTTCTTAACAAGATGTTTTTTTTCTATAATTTCTAAACTCATAGTTATAGATATAAAATTCAAGAATAATAAAAAAAGAGTCCCGACAAATTTAGTAATAAAAGTAAAATTGAGAGCTTTATGTTTATAATAAATTTCAACCTTTACATGTCAAGAAAGTTCAATCAGGTATATATCTAAACATCATAAAGATGAAAGCAAATAAATATATATAAAAGGCGATCCATACTACAATTCCAATAATACCAATAACTAAACCTGCTTTAGCCATTCTAGGATCATCGTCATTCCTTTTTCCAACAGCGCCAAGAACGATGCCAATGATGGAACCTACTATTGGAAGAACGCCAAATAATCCGAGTAGTCCACAGATGAGTGCTACTATTCCGTTTGTGTTATTACTTCTCGGACGATAATTATAATGTTGATCTTGGGGTTTTTGTTGGGAATAAGTTTGTGCGGAAATTTGAGCTTGAGTTGGTTGTTGATATAATCGCTCTGATTTTAAATTATGACCACAATTAGGGCACACATTCCACGAAGCTACAATCTTTGTTCCACATTGAGGGCAAAAATTCATAGAGATCAGTTCGGATTTTGTTGAAGTTGATTTTCGGAATCCTCTTCTTATGTTAAGTTATCAAGATCCCGTATAAAAAGTTATGTGTTGAATATTTTATGTGTTTCTACTTCGTTTTCTTCTCTTTATCTAACAATTTGACGAAAGAACTTCCTTCTTTAATTACATTTAAAATGATGTGAGTATTTGTCCGTTCTACATAAGGAGATGAGTGAAGTTTTTTAATCATTGCGCTTAACTCCGTTCGCGTTTTGAAGCGAGCAAAAACGAGGGCATCGTAATCTCCTGTGATATCGTAGACTCCAAAAACATTAGGATTCTCCGCGATATCTGTTTCTACTTCAATCATTTTACCTTTTGAAACAGTTATTTCTATTGTTGCAATAATATCGTACCCCAACTTTTCAAAATCAATATCAATCCCATACCCTTTGATAACACCTTGTTGTTCTAGTTCTTCTATATGTTTTTTAATAGTTACTGGGGATTTTTTTAATGTTTTAGCGATTTGATTAAAATTTTCCCGACTATTTTCGCTAAGAATTCCTAAAATATTAAGATCAATATCTTCACTTGAAGAAGGATGTTCCTTATCATTCATATTAAAAAAAATAGTAAGATTGAATTTTAAGATTATTTATTTTCTAATTAATCGATGTAATCAAAACAATCTTTAAATTTTAATGGAATTTAAAATTCTTTAACCTAATCTTTTTATTAATTCTATATCCAATTTTAAAAAATTCGAAGGAAGCCTTGTAAAATGAGTCTAAAAGAACTTAACATAATCCCAGAACCCGTTAACATATCGCCAAAAGAGGGCACATTTACACTTAACAAAAATACTCTAATTTTGACGGATTTAAAATCAAAAGTAATCGCCGAGCAACTGAAGCAGATTTTATTATCAACGCTCGGATTAAATATTGTTATAAAGGAAGATTTGCAAACTAAGGAAAACAATAATATAATTATTCTTAAAATAATTAATAACGAAAAACAGCTAAACCACGAAGGATACGCTTTAATAGTTTCACAGGATCATATTGAGATATCGGCTTCTACGCCAAATGGGGTTTTTTACGGCATTCAGACGATGCGACAGTTAATTCCAACCGATAAAATTGGGAGTAAAAACATAGATTTAGAAATTTCTATTCCGTGTGTTGTAATAGAGGATTATCCGCGATTCCAGTGGAGGGGATTTATGCTAGATGTAGCCCGCCATTTCTTTGCCAAAGAGGAGATAAAAAAAGTACTCGACCTTATGGCTTTATTAAAATTAAACAAGTTTCACTTCCACCTTACTGATGATCAAGGGTGGAGGGTGGAAATCAAAAAATATCCCTTGCTCACAAAAATCGGCTCAAGACGGGAGGGGACAATAAAATTTGGACAAAAAGCAATTGGGAAAAAAAAAGGATTTCCGATCGATGGGGTTCCCGTATTTGGTTATTACACACAACAAGATCTAAAGGAGTTGATTCAATATGCGGCTGAGCGATTTATTACGATAATTCCAGAAATAGATTTTCCAGGACATACGATGGCGATTCTCGCGGCTTATCCCGAGCTGAGTTGTACTGGTGGACCGTTTAAAGTTAGTACTCGGTTTGGAATTTTAAAGGATGTATTTTGTATAGGAAAAGAAAAAGTATTTGAATTTACTCAAAATATTTTAACTGAAGTTATGGAGATTTTTCCATCTGAAATAATCCATATGGGAGGAGATGAAGTACCTAGAATAAGATGGAAAAAATGTACTGATTGTCAGGCTCGTATTAAAAACGAAGGACTTGGAGATACTAGAAACTTACAAGTATATTTTACTAATAGAATTGCCAATTACTTAGTTTCAAAAGGAAGGCGTTTAATGGGATGGAATGAAATTCTAAACGATAAACTTAACGAGAATGCGATATGTCACTATTGGAATGCAGATTTAAAGCAAGTTTTGGAGCTTGCGAGAAGAGGAAGGAATATAGTAATGTCTGAAATGTTAGCGGTTTATCTTAACCATCCTTATGTATTAATATCATTGGAATGCGCGTATAACTGGGACCCAATTCCGAACGAATTAGAAGTCAAATATCACGACAAGATTTTAGGTATAGAAGCGTGTCTATGGACGGAAATGGTTAAAAACGATTATAAGCTCGAATGGCAAACATTTCCGCGTTTAATTGCCATATCAGAAACGGGTTGGTCGCCTAAAAACAAGAAGAATTTTAAATCTTTTCAAAAACGATTAGAGAAATTCAATCAATGGCTTGATCTACTTGAAGTGAATTATGCTAAAAAAGAAGAATATTTGTTATATGAAAATCAATTTTATTGATCAATTAAAACTGTTTGCGCGCAAATATCGTAATGCTTAGTGCGAGTATGATTGTTGGTACGATAGAACCTAAAAGTAAAGAATAAATAATAGGATCAATAAAATCTATGAGGAGCGTTGGTAAAATAGAAATTGCAGAAATTTGATTGCCTAAATAGACTGACAATATTGCTGCAACCGGAACAGATGAAACCATTACGCCAAAAAATATTCCAATAGAACAAGAAATTGCAATAGCTGCCAAACTTATTGATAGCGACTCTATTGTTTGATCTACAACATATTCAGGAAGAGTTCCAATAGTTAATTGATCAATAATAAGTCCGACTACAAGAGAAATACCTATGGCAATAATTAAACACAAATACACGGCAAAAAATTTCGCTAAAAGTATATTTGTACGTCTAACTGGTCGAATTAAAAATAAATCGTAAACATGCCGTACTTTTTCACCCGCAATAGACGTACTCAACATAGCAGAAGCAAGCATTCCACCAATGCTAGAAAATAGAAGTGCAACTATGGAAGAGATTGGAATATCTTCGACATCTGGGACGAGAAAATTGAATATCAGCGATAACAAGGGCATTCCTACCCACAAAATAATCATTACTTTTGATTTATAGAATCCTTTCAATTCGTCTAAGAATAAAATCTTTAAACTCATCTAACATCACCCTCAATATATTTTAAATAGACTTCCTCTAAACTAGGCGTTATAATTCTAAAACTACGCATTTTAGAGTTGTGTTCTGTTATTGTCCTAAGTATCTTGTTAATTGTATCGTCTATATCAGCATCTACTTTTAAATGAGCAAGTTGTTTATTAGAAACGCCTATTTCGATTCTTTCGATTCCGTTTATATCCTCTAAATTTGGGCAAGGGTTTCCTCCTTTAATATATACAATTTCGATAATATTACCTATGTGGAACTCACTTTGTAGTTCATCAGGGGAGCCAATTTTAATAATTCTGCCTTTATTTACTATACCGATCTTATTTGCGATATCTTGAATGTCAGTTAATATGTGAGAGGAAAATAATATGGTAATTCCCTTTTGGCTCAGATTTTTTATTAGGTTTTTTACTTGATACCTACTGCTTGGATCTAATCCAGATAAGGGCTCATCTAACACTAATATCTGCGGGTCGTTTAGAAGAGCTTGAGCTAATCTTAATTTCTGGATCATTCCTCCCGATAGATGAATTATCTTCTTATACCTTACATCTAGTAGGTTAACAAATTCTAATACTTCCTGAATTTTTGATTCGAGGCGAGGCAATTCTAAGCCCGATAAACGCCCAAATGTTCTTAGAGCGTGATTTATAGTGCGCCATCTTTGGAACCCCGCTTCTTGTGGATGATAACCTAGTATTTTATATATCGCTTGGCGAGATTTAGCTATATTTTTCCCAGCGAGATACACATCTCCAGTATAATCTCTTATTAATCCTATTAGGATTTTAATTGTGGTAGTTTTTCCCGCTCCGTTAGGTCCAATATATCCAAACACATCTCCTTTGTTGATAGTTAAAGAAATTTTATCTAAAGCTAAAGTATTCTTATAACTTTTTGATACAGTTTGAAATTCTATCAGTGCCTTTTTATTTTCAGCGTGATTTTGTCGATTCATTACGTTGCCTTCTACTCTCTCAATGATATTTTTTGATCATCCTTATTTTAGTAAATAGAATGTATAATAAATCTTTTACCTTATTTTTTCTTTTTAAAAAAAACAACGCAATTAAGTAATTTACAAATGAAAAATCTCTACCGTGGTTGGACTTAAAAAAAACTTTGATTTTAAACATCCTATGTATAGTCTAAAAAGAAAATCTTACGAATATATTGTTCCTAATTTTTTTTATCGAAAGAAGGAGTGCTATGAGTGTGAACTAAAACATCATAAATTATTCTTGAGAGAATCTTATAATTACATAGAATTAGTCTGTAAAAGTTGTCTAAATTACGAAACAACCTATCGAGATTTAAAATCAAATAAGTTTAGTAAAAAGAAAAATAAAATTGTTTTTTAAAGTAAAGATTACATTAATTAAATTTTAGAGCCGCAATTTTCGCAAAACATAGATCCTTCTCGAAGTTGCTGGCCACAATAAACGCAATAAGTCTTTCCCTCTGTTGATAAGGGTTCTGCAAGATTCTTGGGTGGAGCTATGTAATTATCAATGGGAGCGTACACGACATTCTCTCCAAGGATAATCTCGCCAGTTTCAGAATTAAAACGATAACTAATAACTCCTTTTTGGCGCAAATCGATAAGAACCCGAAGTACATCTTTAGGTTTAATCCCGACTTCAAGCGCTATATCTTCCAACTTATGAGCTCCCTGATTACTACGGTCCAATATTGCAACTCTTACTGCTTTTTTGAATTGATTGTTAGTGTAAATCTGTTGGAACCCTCCAATCATAATGAAAAAGGCAGGAATAAATAGCCAATAGCCCCAAGCTGATAACCCAATGAGATCAAAATTAATCGCTCTAAAAACTAACGACAAAATCGCAACGAATAAAAATACAAGCCCCGTTCCGAAAATGCTAATGGCAGCTTCATATTTCTTTTTAGAATAATAACGATGTTTATATTTTTCACTTGACAGTTTTTTTCACTCTCTTTTCTTTTAATAAGAGATTCTTAAAATGTAAAATGATATAACATTATTAAAAAATATTGAGTCCAATTTTTATCGATTAAAAACGAAATAACTAACATGAATTTAATAGTTTACTACCATTAAAAAATAAAAGTTACCAAATCAGAAAGATGAAAATATGAGTAACCACGAATCCTTGAAAAACTTAAGATGTGTTAAATGCAATACACTGGAAAATTTGACTAATTTTTTGATTAAAAAGAAAGATATTACAAAATCAACTTTATCGTGTTCAAGAGTTCAATTTAACACTAGCACAGTTTCAAATACGATTCCTCTATGTAAACAATGCGTGAAAGAAGTAAAAAACTGGAAAAAACAAATCAATTTTGCGCAAATAGTTATTTCAATTGGAGCTATTATAACTGTTGTTAGCTTATTAGTTTTACTTAATAGCAGCAATGTTCTATTAATTCCATATGGTATTATAACTCTAATTCTTGGAGTTGCGTTATGGATATATTTACAATCCATAGATTCAAATATATTTAAATTTAAGAAAGCCAATTTTTACGTGAAGCCAGAAAATTCCTCGAATTGGATTTCATATAATGAATGGCTAATATATGCCCTTACAGATAGATAATAAGATTATTCTTATTTCATAAATGAATCGCAAGTTTAAAGAATAATAAAGAATAGTTCATTAACTTTAACTGAATAACTCGAGATTTAATTTATGGAATGAAATAAAAATGAATATTCAAAATATTGGAATTTTCTATTTTTCTGGAACGGGAAATACTAAATTAGTTGCAAATTTGTTTGCAGAGGAGTTCAAAAGGAAAGGGTTCAATACAAAGCTTATACCTATTGAGGATGTTTTAAATAAAAGGCTTGCGCTTTCTATGGGCGATTACGACCTTCTAGGTTTTGGACACCCTGTACATGCGTTTAGCGCTCCAAAAATATTTTTTGATTTTCTTGACAGGTTACCAAATGTAGTTGATAAAAAAACATTTACTTTCAAAACGGCTGGAGATCCGCTTTGTTATGGAGGGTCTACAAGCTTGGTTAGAAAACATCTTAGTAAAAAGGGGTATAAAGTATTTCATGAAAACTTGATTGTTATGCCTGCTAATATAATATTTAAATACGATAATTCTCTAATTAAACAGTTATACGAAGTAGCTGTTAAGAAGGTTAAAAGGAGGACCAAAGAAATACTATTGGCTAAGGTCAATCTTCAAAAAAATAGTTTATGGCTAAAAATTGGAACTTATATGTTCAATAAAGCAGAGAGTAGTGGAGCGTCTTATTTTGGCAAATATCTAACAGCAACAGACTCATGTAATTTATGTGGTAAATGTATAAGAGAATGTCCTACAGGAAACATATCAATAACTAGTGAGACAATAATATTTGGAAGTAAGTGCACTTTTTGTATGCGTTGTATTTATATTTGCCCGGAAAAGGCGATATCAAATAAATTTATGAATTTTTTTGTAATAAAAGAGGGATACACAATTCAAAATATAATTGACGACCCCGAGATTAAAGGAAATTACATCACTCACAAAACTAAAGGATATTTTAAGCATTTTTATAAGTACATGTCTGAATATTAAAATCCATTTTATTTTGATTCTTTTTTTAAAATAAAGTGTAAAGTAAGGCACTCTATTTTTATTATCTTTATTTTATGACATATTTTAAAAATCAATATTTCCTATATATTAAACGATTCAAAATTAAAATTAAAATTAAAAATTAAATAAAATTTTAAAAATGGAGCAATCTAATTCTTTAGGATTAATGAATGATGAATTATTAAGATTTTTAGAAGAAGAATTTAAAATTAGCAAGATTAACCGTCTTCCAGAGAAATATGGGGGTGGAAATATTTTTTCTCATCCATTAGTAGGCGTTGCTCAAGGAAATGATCCCATTTTTCATAAGTTTAAAAAAATTATAGGTCAGAAACATTTAACACCTCTAGAAATGTGGATAGCAAGTGGTCAAGATCAATTGTCAGCGTCGGACCTTTATGTAGTATCAGTAGTGTTTCCTTTTGTTGATAAGATTCGTAAGGAAAATAATAACCCAATTGTATTATCTAAAATAACATTGCCAGCTGAAATCTATTCCGTTGCTAGAAATTATGGCAATGAATTCAAAAGGTATATAATAAAGCAAACAATTAATTTCTTTAAAGAAAAAAGCTATATTGCTATATCTGGAATGTTTAGTGATTCTTATTCTATTGTTTTAAAAGGAGGATATTATTCTACTTGGTCTGAAAGATATATCGCTTTTGCTGCGGGATTAGGAACCTTCAGTTTGCACGAAGGACTTATCACTGAAGTAGGATGTAATATTCGATTAGCCTCCGTGGTTACTAATGCCCCAATCAAAATTTCTCGAAGAAAGAGTGATGAACCTTACGCTAATTGTTTATATTATGCAAAAGGAATTTGCAAAGAATGCATAAACAAGTGCCCTGCAAATGCGATTACAGTAAAAGGACATAATAAAGTAAAATGTAACAAATATCGTATGAAGGTTGCAAGAAAAATGGTACCGCGTCTTGGTTCAATTCTGAAGCCTGATTCCCGCCGTATTAACTGGAAATTAAAAGAAGATATTTTCCTTGTAGGTTGTGAATTTTGCCAATTTGGGGTTCCATGTACGGAAAAAAACCCTATGCTAAGTCATGATATGGATTATTTTTGAATCCATAAACTTCTATTCGCTTTTAAAAGTCAAGAAGATAGATTTTTGTTGTACCACAATTCTTTTTTTAGTTTTTTATACATTTTCTAAAAAAAATCGCTAGTTAATAAGTAAATTTATAAATTTCATATCACATTTTTATTTAAAAACTGGAATAATTTCCATTATCAAAACTTAAAAGAATGATTGATGTAAAAAATGATTGAAAAGGAAGATCCGAAGAGGAAAGGGTTATGTGAAACGGTAATCGAGAAGGTTAAAGAGGAAGATATTAAATTTATATACCTTCAATTTACCGATATTCAAGGTATTATTAAGTCATTTGAGATAAATTCGAAAAGGATCGAAGAATTTTTTGATATAGGCGAGAACTTTGATGGGAGTTCAATAACGGGTTATGGAGCCATAGAGGAGTCTGATAAAGTCGCACTTCCAGATCCCAGCACATTTAACGTCATTCCTTGGAGAAACGACAACAGAAAGGTTGCTCGCGTTTTTTGCGACATATATAATCCTGATGATACGAGATATGATGGTGATCCTCGCTTTATTCTTCAAAAAGCCGTTAAGAAGGCGGAAGAACACGGATTCATATTTTATTGCGCACCAGAAATGGAATTTTTTATGTTAGAACAACAATCACTAGAGGCAGCGTTTAAGCCGTCAGATATGAGGGGTTATTTCGATTACGATCCGTACGATCTTAATGAAAAAATGAGATATACGATTGCTGAATATTGCGACGCTTTTGGAATTGAGATCGAGTGTTTACACCACGAAGTTGCATTGGGACAACACGAAATCGATTTTCGCTATGGTAAAGCAGTAGAAACTGCTGACAATACGAATACGATTAAAATGATTGTCAAGACAGTCGCAGCAAAGAATAACATGACGGCAACATTTATGCCGAAACCTTTTGCTGGCATTAATGGTTCCGGGATGCACGTCCATCAGAGCCTTTGGAGAAACGGAGAAAACTTATTTTACGATGAATCCGATCCGGCTTTTATTTCTTATACTATGAAGAAGTGGATCGCTGGGCAACTTAAACACGCGAAAGCAATGTGTGCGGTTTTAAGCAGTTGGCCTAACTCTTACAAGCGACTTGTACCGGGTTTTGAAGCGCCAGTTTATATTGCGTGGGGTTTTAGGAACAGATCACCTTTGATAAGAGTACCTGACTTTCACGGTAAAATCACTGCTGCTCGATGCGAGATAAGATGTCCAGACCCTGCTGGAAATCCATACTTACAATTTGCCGTCCTTTTATCAGCTGGATTAGACGGAATTTTATCAGACGATATAGAAATTACTGAACCAACGGATAGAAATGTCTACAATTTGACAACAAAAGAGATGATAAAAGAAGGAATTAACTCTCTACCCGGAAGTTTAAACGAAGCTCTGAATGAATTTAGAAATTCAGATTTTTTAAAGGAAGTATTTGGAGAAGAACCATTTAAAAACTTCTATTACGCAAAGCTAGAGGAAAACGATGCCTATCGAGTTGTTGTAAGCGAGTGGGAACGGAATAGATACATTACTCGTCTATAATAAGAGAAATCTTTTTTTTTTTCATTTATTTTCTTCTAAAAGTAGTACTAATTAATTAGGTTTTGCATTAGATGTTTTTTCGATGAAATCAATGGCTTTTTGAGTAGATTCGTCCAGCACATTAATGTGTTCAGCACCTACTTTCCTCACGAGCTTTTTATAATAATTTGGCCATAAACCTTTTATAAAGAAGAGAAATCTCGTTTTTTTACGTTCGCTTATATATAACTTTTTTTTAGCGATTTTTTTGAGATAAATGTTTACTGCCCGGTCTAACTCGCATCCTCCTTTTGTAAAATCGTTCCAATATTCTTCCTTTCCAAATTCGAAGCCTTTGGCTAATTGCTCTTGACTATATTTATTAAGCAAATCGGGAGAAAAACTCATTTTCGCTGTCTCAATTAGATTAGTTTTAATAGGGAACGGACAAATAATAGAAACATCTATTCCTTTATCTTTAAATTCTCCGTACAAAGCTTCACAGAATCCAAAATTAGCAAATTTAGAGGTACTGTACGGAATTAATCCACCAGCTCCAATTATTCCCGCAATAGA
>JAHQWH010000013.1 GCA_029856105.1 Promethearchaeia archaeon
AAGAAAAGTATAACGTTATAAGGTCTATGTACTTTCAAGGATGTGTTGGTGCATTGTTAGTTTTTGATCTTACACGACATAACACCTTTGACAATATTAAGTCAAAATGGTTAAAGGATTTTAAAAACTACGTCAAAAAAGAAGGTGCATACATATTAATCGGTAATAAAGTCGATTTAAACGACCAACGCGTAGTCAATAGCGAAGAGGGTGTTAACCTCGCTAAAGAGATTAGTGCTAGCGATTTTATTGAAACGAGCGCTAAATATGGCGAAAATGTAGAGAAAGCCTTCAAAAACTTAGTGTTTCAGATATTACGAAATTATGGAGAAAAAATCTGAGATAAAATTGGTTGGTTAAGAAATTTTCAATTATACTTCTTTTAAATTAGTAATAATTCTATTTAATTACAATTCGAGAAACGAAAAAAATGAAAGAGTTATCAAAAAAGGTTAATTTAGCGCCAAAGTCGAAAATCCGGGAATTGTTCAATCTTGCCGCAGGGCGCCCTGATGTTATAAGCTTGGGAATTGGACAACCTGATTTCTCAACTCCTGAACCCGCAATAAAAGGAACTATTAAGGCGTTAAACGAGAAAATTACGTATTATGCTCCGACTAAAGGCGTTCCAGAATTATTGCAGCAGCTTGAACATAAATTGAAATCAGCGAATAACATTGAAGCAAATTGGAAAGAAAATATTATTGTTACTAACGGGGGCTCACAAGCGCTTAATCTCACGTTTGCCTCGTTGTTTAACCCTGGTGATGAGCTTATTATTTCTTCTCCAAATTTTATCTCATATTTTTATTTAGGTCTTTTTTTTGGCGTGAAAGTAATTGAAGTTGAGAGGAAAAATGATTTTAGTCCAGATATCGAGAAAACAAAAAAATTAATCACAGATAAAACTAAAGCGATTTTAATAAATTCGCCTAACAACCCTACAGGGCATTCTTTGAGCGGAAAGGAATTGCAAGGAATTGATGAAATTGTTAAGAATAACGACTTGTATTTAATTTCCGACGAAGTTTATGAGAATTACCTTTATGATGGGACGGAACATACGAGCCCAGCTTCGTTAAAAGGTATGTTTGAGCGGACTATCACCTTAAATGCAATGTCTAAATTGTATTCCGCTACAGGATTTAGATTGGGATATGTGGCTGCTAATAAGGAAATAATTGATTTAATGGAAAAATATCATCAATACACAGCAGCAGGCACAAATCACGCGGCCCAATACGGTTTCTTAGAGGCTTTGAAAATGGGAAACGGCTTTTTTGATGAGATTTTGGAGAGTTTCAATATAAGACGTTTACTAGCTTATAACCGGCTAAAGGAAATGGGTTTTGAAGTTGTTAAACCGAAAGGAGCGTTTTATATTATGCCAAAAATAAACCAATTTGGTCTTACGGGAGCTGAATTTTCGAAAAAAATAATGGAAGATCAAGCAGTTGCAGTAGTACCGGGTAATATATTTGGATCCTACTCAGAATACATGTTAAGAATGTCGTATGCTACTAAATTAGAAAAACTTGAAGAGGCTATGGATAGGGTAGAAAAATTTGTTAAAACTTTATAATAATTAAATTATCAATCTTTTTCTTTGCTGTAAGTCTGTAGAAGAGCGTTTGTTAAATACTCCGTTGCTTGAAATATTTGTTCTAGTTCAATAAATTCGTCTATTTTATGAATATTGCTTGGATCTCCGGGGCCAAATATTACAAAAGGGATTGGATTATTAACGTTAACGAGATGAGCTGCATCAGTTGCATAGGATAAACCTAAAACCTCGCTTTTAGAAATTTCTTTTAGGTTTTGAATGAATGGATGGTTTGAGTCTGTTTGAAGCGCAGTTAGCTCATTAATAATCTCTATATCGATAGAGAAGTTTTGTTTTTGTAGATTCTTCAAATTATCAATTAAAGAGTTATGATCTTGTTCGGGGATTATCCTATAGTCAAGATCTAAGATGGCTTGATCTGGAACTATATTAATTGCGGTACCTCCATTAATTTTTCCAATATTCAAGGTTGATTTTCCTAAAATAACATTTGATTTTTCTTCTAAACAATCGTATAATTGAGGAATAATTTTTAACGCTCCTTCAATTGCGTTAATTCCTTCATGGGGCGTTGACCCATGCGCAGATTTCCCAATTATTTTCAATTTGACCCACAACAAACCTTTTTCACCGATCCCAATTTTTAAGTTTGTAGGTTCTGCTATTATTAGAAGGATTGAGTCGTTCATAACCCCTTGTTTTGAAAGAGTAATAGAACCTGCCATTCCTGCTTCTTCATCAGCAGTTCCTACGAATACTAATTTATATTTCTCTAAAAAATCGGGAATTTTACTTAAGTTTTTTATTACGCCTATTAAGGACACGACACCACCTTTCATATCGGCTGATCCACGACCATATAATCTTCCATTTTTAATTTTAGCTGAAAAAGGAGGGTATTCCCATCGAACAGCGTCTCCAGCAGGCACTACATCAAAGTGTCCAGATAATACAATTTTTTCTTTTCCATTTCCAATAGTAGATACAAGGTTATGGAGCTCTACACCGTTTTTTATATTTACAATAACCTGGTTTTGAAAACCGAGTTCTTCCTTAAAAATATCATCTATAAGAAAATTTACAATTTCTTTAGTTGTTCCAGGTGGATTTTCTGAAGGGATTTGGACCAACTTTTTCAAGATTAAAATAATTTCGTCTCTTAAGAGCTTGGAAATCTTCATTTTTATCATACTATACGAAAGTGGAAATCTATTTTTTCTTACTATTTATTATTTTCTATTTTTAACAATCAAACAATTTAAACGCCTTGTTTAGAAATATATTATGGATAGTCATTGTTTTATATTAAATGTCAAAAAACAGCTTTTCCTAAATCATAATGAGTATATGAATAATAAATTTAAATTCTTTTTATTATTTAAATAGCGCAATTTTTAATACCACAAAAAATTCTTAGATTATTCTTTTATAGATAAACACTTAAATTAAGATCTCTATTATTGATTTACTAAAATCAGAAATAAAAAATCTAGAGTTAAAAAAAAATGACAAAAAAAAAGTGTTCTTATTGTGGTAGTACATGGAATCCAGAAAAGGATCATATAAAAGCTAAAAGTAAAGGGGGGAAAACAACTACTAATGCGTGCCAATCATGTAATAGATCAAAAAGCAATGATTCTGTTCTTTCTTGGCTAAGAAGACTCAAAAAAAACAAAGAATATCGTTGGACAAGAATTAAAGACTATCAAAAAGGGAAAAGGAATGAGATTGCTAGTAAAGTTCGAAAGGTTGCAAACGAGAAATAGCTAAAAAATTAAAGAATGTAATTTTCTTAATAATAAAAAAAAAAATTATTTAATTATTCTAATACTCTTTTAATCTTTCTTGTTCGTAAATGTCAATCATTCTTGCTGCTAAATCGTCGTTCCAAATCCATTCTATAAATTGACCAGTTATTTTACCGTTCCAAATAGCGTGTGTATTTAAATATAGTTTCTCAAAAAATTTCATTTTCTTCAAAGCACGTTTGCCAATAATCCGTTTAATGCCGTCTGCGTCGAGAAATTCGTCTCCAATTTTTACATGATCGAGATTTGAACTGAATTTTTTACTTGCCATTTAAATTTTTCCTCTATCTTGTTTATTTTTTATTTTACTTCTTTTTTTTAAATTCGTTTTTATCGGTGCTCTGGAAGCCAGACCACACTTACAATAAAAAAACTATTTTAATGATTCTATATTACCCTTAAATCCTTTCAACTGTTCTTCCCAGTCATCTGAAAAATTAGGTCTTGGTATTAAATAGAACTCTCTCTGTGGTATATCCTTATGTGCTGAACCATCTCTTTTAGGCGTTTTCAAATAAATTTCATACGATTTTTTAATTACTGGTGCTACAATAGTAGATGGAACTATCCAAAACTCTGGAACATTATCTGGCATATTTAACCTTACAAAAGCATAGAATAAGCTTTCTTTTATCAATGTTTCGGCTTTTTTATTAATCCAAAGAAATTTGTTTACTTTTAAATATGTCGGCTTAACTGAAACAGTTAAAAGTTTGCCTTGTGGATTCTGAACAAACAAATCAAATCCTTCTGTTCTACCTAAAGACACATTGACTTTAAATCCATGCTTGGCTAACATGTGAGCTATATAGAACTCACCCGCAATACCTATATCGTTATTAGATACTTTTAATTTGCTCATATTTTACCATCCTCTCTGAAAGCACATATATATCTTAATTCACATTTACTACAATCCCCTATATCTTCCTCGAAATAACTTAAAAACTTTTCTCTTGATTTAGAATCATTTATATTGCCAGTATAATTTAATAACATTTAAGTTTCTTTTAATATGTTTTGAAGTAGTTCTGAAAATTCAATAGATTCAATTGTTTTATAAACACCTTCTTTATTATATAACTCTAACACTGGAATTATGTTTATATAACTACTACAACATTAATTCAATTATTACTTGATGGAAAAACATATTTAGATTAATTTTATTCAAAGAGAGAGCAAGGATTTTCTCTAAAATTGTTATTTAAAGAATCAATTCTTCTATTAACCCACACCTTAATTAAAAAGATTTACCAACGATTTATTTTATTAATTCCATTATATTAGTGCCAAATAGCAAAATTTGATTGTTCGTTAAATCCAATTTGATAAACTAAGAAAAGTTTTTTAATTTCTAAATACTTATCATTTTAAAATCTAAAAATTAGCATTTTATCATGTTTAATATCATATTACAATCGATTTATAGACTTACTCCAAAGAATAGATGGATGGTTGCCGCTCCTATATCATTTGCCTTTAATAACTTGTATTATTTAGAGCTCGAGATATTTCGCCCATTGGATGATAAAAGAAAACAAATTCAAGGAAGGTATAGTATTAGGAATATTTATGGTGATCGGAAAACTTTCATAAATGAAAAATTTCTCAATATTATAAAAAGAAGAATTGTAAAAAAAGAAGAGCCCGAAAAACCGCTCGATATGGATTATAAAGTATGTTTATTGGGTTTAGAAATAAGTGATCCGTTAGATACCCAATACTTAATTGTAGCAAAAATGTCAGCAATTAATAAAGATCTAATTGATACCCTTCAAACATCAACTCAAAGGAAAACAGAATTAATTAAATTAACTCAAAGATTTCTTACGCAAGATTATCAAGGTGCGATAAAGGAAGCGGGAATATTTGGTGAATATATTGCTAAGGAATTTCTTAAGAAATTAAAAAAAAAGTTTACTAATTTTAAATCAGCAATTGATTGTTTGACAAATTTACCAAAAACTAGCAGATCAAAAATCAACTACAATTATATTGGAAATTTACTACATCCAATATATTACATTAGAAATGAAGCAATGCATCCAAATCCAGAAATTTCATTGAATAAAAATACAGCATCAGTAGTTTTAAAAAATTTATCGGGGTTAATTAAATACATTTCCATCAATAAAATAAAAATCTAAAATTAAAATAAGTCTTACCTTGAGATAAAATTTTGTTATCAATTTTTCATAATTTAAGTGTTTAATTCGATTCCAAATTCTTTTTTAACATAATCCTTCAAATCTTTCAACATTTGTATGTACAAAGCTTTTGCTTTAACTTTATATAAAGTTAAGTTAGCTTCATCTCTATTATTTCTATCATTTAAATATATTGTAGGCGAATTATGATATTTAAAATAATGGATTCTATACTTCTCTTTCAGAAAATAAAAATTCTGAACGCTATTAACAGTCGTCATTTCTCTATGAAATCCAAAATACTTACCTAACTCTCTCTGGTTTCCATCCAGATATCTTAAAATGAAGTCAAGATTTGATGAATGTGGAGTTTCTCCGAAAAGTTCATCAAGAAAAGTCTTTATTTCTTTATAGTGACGGTTAATAATACTTTTTTCTTCACCAATCTTTATATATCTTTGAAAAAAATATTGTATTATTACTGAAACCAATACAACCGAAATCAAATTCAAAAATAAATCTTTTATTTCAATAATTTGAAAAACAAATAATATGATTAAAGAAACAATACAGATACTAATTATAATGATTAAAATGATTGGACTTTTAATTTTCATAATTCTTTAAGATTCATTCCAATTTATTATGTATTAGTTAAGTTTTAATTATTTAAATTAATGCTAAGAAAATTAATATAATATTTAAAAATAAACGTCATCCATCTCCGTTCCCTGCTTTTTCGATTGACTCCGTTTTCTTTTTTTTTCGCTTGTATTTTTCGTAGCGAACCCTGTTTATTTCGACAACTTCCCTTAATTCTTCGATTTTCTTAATCCTATAACTCTTTATCAGCGTTTTATACCGTATTTCGTGCCCTAACTCTAATTCGTGGTCGATTAGCCGAACGTGGATGGTTTGCGGAAACTTTCCTCCCGTTATCACTAACCCTTTTTTTATTCTTCTTGTTGGTTTTTTGCAAACTTTACATTTGTGGGGGATGTATTTCGTTACCGTGTGAATAGGTTCTAAATGCTTAGAACTTACGAACCCCGTCGTCTCGTAGGCAGGCTTTAGTTTTCCGTCGTCTTTTCTCCACAACGCGCAATGGGTAAGTGTGTAAAAAAGCGTGTGGTAAGCGTCTTCCCTGCTTCCAAAATTAACGTAGACCCAATCTTTAAATTTTTCCCTAAAATCGTTCGCGTGTAGCACGTAACCGTACCCTATGTAGTGAAAGTGGGGGCTTAGAACCCGTTTTAAGTCTTTGGTTTCGCAAGAACACTCGTAGTCTTTTTTTCCGCAAGTTCTACACTGCTTAACCCATAGATCGAGTATTAAAACTCCTCCAAACAGTCCAGATTCTTCTAAAATAGTTTTTACGACGAGTTCCCTTCTAAATTTGAGAAAGCTATCGTAATTAGTTAGTATTTCCTTCATTAGCTCTTTTGTCGGGCTTAAGGCGATGTGCTTTACCATACCAATTTTAACGCCTTCTTTTGACGCTTTGGCTCTAAGTTCTTTTAATTTCCCGTTTAAATCTCTCGCTCTCGTCGAGGAAGCTTGGATAAAACAAGTTTCGCAATCCATTTTGTTGCAATGGTTGTAATGTAGCGTGAGGCTTTTGTATACGTGGTCTTTACACGCGCTAGCTCCTCGAAAGGTGTTGCAGTTGTCCCTGTACCTCCCGTCGTCGTGCGTTTTCTCGAAATTCCCGCTCCCAGCGATTATCCAGTTTGCTATTCTCTCGAATTCTAAAGTTTGGTTCTCTTTTATCTGGTCTATTACGTTAAATTTGCTTTCAGTTAGGGTTTCTACTTCTACAGCCATTTTTTGTCGTTGCAAATTTTTTTGATTTCGTTAGATTTTTGTACTTTAATTACTTCCAATCGACCTTTAAAAACTGCCCGACAAAATTTCGTGTCACGATATTCTAAATCTGTTATTTCTCTTAAGAATTCCCCCTTCAATCATTTTGAATAATCATTAGATTCTTTAAAATATAATTAATTCTTTTCTTTGAATTATTTCATTTTTTATCTATAAAATCACCCAATTCATATTCCATGATATCTAACTTTAATAAAAACATTTTAAAGATTCTTTCTATATGAACCTACCAAAAAATCGGAAAAAATTACTGTTTATTAATATTAAGTTTTTTATGTTTAATAGTACTGGGGTAAGGAAAATTCCCCCTCAATAGGATGACAATAATTTTAAATCCTTTTTCTTCAAATACGCTAACATCTTTAGTGGAATAATTCTTGGTTTTCTCTGTATTATCGTAAACAACAAGAAATCCCACATCTTCCTTTCTATTATAACAATAGTATGCAACTTGATCCTTATGAGCTTCATAGATTTTATCTAAGTCTTGTTCCGTGTCTTCCACCTTGACATCAACGGGATAATTGTAGATCAAGAAATCAATATCTCCCTTTGCCACTTTCTTGTGGTTTTCTACTTTAGAACCTAAATTGGAATATAATTGACGATATACCTTATTGTGAAAATCCTCTTCGTCAATATCTTCTTTAGTTTTAAAAAGCGGAATTTGTAGATGTGAACCGTATATGGATAAAAGATTATCGATAACGGCATTAAACTGCCTTTTGCTCCTCACTTTCTCGTCAATCTCACTACAAATTGCTTTCTTAATCCTTTTTATTTGGTTTTCAAGAACAACTTCTGGATAATTTTCATTCCAGTATTCGTCAATTTTATCAAGGATTCGTCTTATACCCTTTCGAGTGCAGCTAAAGAATAGGGAAAGATTCTCCATTATTTTCCAACCAGTAGTGTTAAATATTTGCTTGGAGAAATCGGGGGGTCCTGTTCGTGAAGTATATTCGGGGTCTACTGAATCGTAATAATCACCATATATACGCCATTTAGTATCTTCATAAATTGTGATTCCATTTCCATCTTTCACGCCAATAGCAAATTCAACGCAATATTTATCAAATTTAGGATCATCTTGAGGGATTTCGTCTTGATTTCTTGAAACAGCATCATTCTTACTAGAACCCCAAATATCCCAGTAATATAGCATAATTAATGCAAGTTCGTCTTTTTCGTTTAAGAATTCTACATAAGCTAATAATTCATTAATTATAGCTGAATGCTCTTCAGTGAAGGTCTTTATTTTTTGAATAATTTCTTCATAAGATTCATAAGAAGGATTGTTCTTTAATTGATGCATCTGATCTCTGAAGTCTTCTAAAACTTTCAATATATATCGTGTCTTTTCTTCCAATTCATCGATGTTTCTCTCTTTATCTTTAATCCACCATCGATAAATATGAATTGGTTTGTAATTATTCTTCTTTATATAGATATTCTCGGCTGTCACGAAATACTTGTGAATACGACCAATTGTCAGTGTTGCTCCTTCAAATAAATCTTTGTGCAACTCTTTGAACGATGCCATTTTTTAATGATATTTTATTTCAATTTTTTTTCTAAATTTTTCTTTAAATAATAATGAAAATATTGAAGTATTAAAGTTTAGGTTGAAATAACTATTTTGAATACAGAAAGAAAATTGAAAATATTATGTTTTTTTATATGAAGTGATGGTGAAAATAACAATAATTCCACAATATGAACACCGTACTATCTTTATTTTTTTCTATTAAACCTTTCATTCCATTATTCTTGCTAATAAAAATCATATAATTTCGTTTGTTTTTTATCATCGTCCATTGATATCTTGTTTGCGATTTCATTTCTAACGATTTCTTCACTTTGTAATAATTGTTCATTATCTGAGTGGTTTTCTTTATCATTAGATATGGTGTCAATTTTCAATTCTTCTATATCTTCGCGTGTTTCATCTATTTGAAATGCTAATATAAAATTAATTATTTTTGGTAAAACCTCGCTCATATTTTCTATTGAAAGATTTTTAGCAAATGTAAAAGCTTTAAGACCTTTTTTGTCTCCGTGTTGCGTTATTCCGATTAATTTTTCAAAATTAGGATTTATTGTAATTAAACCAATTTTATTATTGCCTATTGAAATAAGCTCATTTATCTTATTATTTTCCTTAAATCGTCTTTTCTTCCCTTGAATTTGCTCAATTTTTCGATTATCATATCCTAACTCTCGTAATTTATCTGCAGATTTTTCTTGTTCAGCGGTTAACGGATCAATATCGTGAATAACGATAATCGGTTTATCGTAATAGAATAATATCTTGATAAAATAAGATAGCATAGTTTTTCCACCGCATTCTACTATTGAGAAATTTAATTTATCAAAATTTTTACCCATTAGCTCAGCAACGTGAGATAATACAATTTTTTCCACATTACCTTCAACTAATATAACTTTTTTTGCAAAAAACATTTCGTTTCTTTCAGGATTGAATCTCATTAAAAGTTCATATTCTTTTTGCACCTTTGGTTTAAATAACTCTTTTTCTATAAAACTTATTCGAGAACCCGTTTCTATCGGTTCTTTAATTGTTAATCCTATTGATAAATAGTTACTTATATCAATGAAATTAGAACTATGAGTGCTATAAAACACTTGATCGTATTCAGATATTAGAATTAATATATCTCTAAGGGATTTCTGTGCTTGGGGATGTAAATATAATTCAGGCTCTTCTATTATAAATAAAAATGGTTTATCTTCTGAAATTCCTTTATCTTTTATCTTATTCTTTAGATATTCTGAATATGTAATAAAAAGAGAAAAAATTAATGCTCTTTTTAATCCATCGCCTTTATTTTCTATTGAGCTTTCTATTCCGTCATTAATTATTATATCCGTATTCGTAAAAAAATCTTGTAATCTTGGGGGAAAAATCTTAATTTCTATGCTATTTGTAGCAATATTTTGATTTAAATTTTTCAATAAATTACTTTCAATTTGTTTAATTATTTCAAATCGTTTATCTTCTTCATCTTCTCCTTTTTTTAGAAGGGTTTCTAGCTCGTTGCGATTTTTTTTAAATTCTTCAATTATCTTTGAATCGTCCGAATTGTCCTCTATGCTTTTTAAAATTATTTTCTCTAAAATTTTTTTATAAATTGATTTACTTTTTTCAGATGTTTTTACTTCTTCCGAAATTTTTTTTGTCGCCTCAATGTATAACACTTCTGGTAAAAAGCTAGAAATTTCTTTCCATTTTAGTTTTGTACTACACTCTTTTTTTTTGAGTTCACATTCATTACCTTTTTCTTTTATAAATTGAGGTATAGCTTTTTCTACACTTGCTTTAGTTATTTTCCCTTTATCATTTTTAATTCCATCTTCATAATCATGTTCCTTAAAAAAGTTAATAATTGCTTCGCTATTTTCTCCCCATTTATTAAATTTACTACCATCAAAATGGGGAATTTCTGGAAGTTCTCGCGTTATTAGAAGATCTGATGAAACTCTTTCAGTTTCTTCGTTCATCGATATAATTTTTGTTATAATTAGATTGTTATCACACAAGTAATCTTCAAAAAATATATTTTCCAACTCGGTTAAATTGAAAAATGTTATTGATATTTTAATCAAGTTTTTTATGGTCTTTTGAAAAAAATCTTCTTGTGTAATTCCAGCAACAGAACTTTTAAAGAATAAGTCTATAGCTCTAAAAACATTTGTTTTCCCTGAATTGTTTTCTCCAATCAATTGTAAAAAGTTATTTTTTATTTTAATGGTTAATTTCTTTATGGAGCGATAATTCTCAATTGATATCGTTTCTATTAACATGTTCTGATTTTAGATTTAATTGTTTATTTTGTGTATTATCAAAAAAAAAAAGGGTTCAAACTTTTGTCTTACCTAAGCTAAATTCTATTAATTCAATTTATCTGTTTTTCAATAACAGAGTAGAATTTAAGGTTTTTATATTTGTGTCAATTTTTATTATTATTTTTTTTCTTTTTTGCTCGTTTTATCTGCGTGCGACTGAATTCTTCGGGCAGCTTTAGAGGTTATTTTATTTTTTCCCATACAAACACCTATGAAATGTGATTTTGATTTATTTACCGAAAAGTTTCTCCCACTGGTTGTTTTTAGCTAAGTTGTTCGCGTGTCGTAGTTTATTATTAAAAGTGCTTACTTGTTTCTTATTGTAATCGTTTAGAATTGATTTATAAGTGTATACTCTATCTTTTAATATCAATTCGTTATCAAAATGTTTTCCGAAAAGAATGACAGATTCTCTAAAAAAAGTTCGTACAGCACCTTTCCACCCGTTTATTTCGTGATCAATAAAAATTTCTTCGACTAATCTTTGAATCACATAAGATTTTAACGGTTTTTTCCAATGCCAGTTCCAATATTTTAGTAGCAAAATGAGCTTTGTTCCGTTACCGTGGTGTTTCTTGTTCAATTTGTTAAGTCCTTTTTCCTCGGATTTTAGATTAATTTTTTTTTGGTCATTCCATCCATCAGGAACGAGCAATAAGTTTTTAGGTAACTCTATCGCAGGAATGCAATCCATCTTCAGAACCTTATTTTGATAATGTAATTCAATGGGTATGGCGTGAGTGCGTGGAAGTGCCTTTAATATTACAAGGTCTTTGTTAATTCTTTCGTGAATTGTGTCTAAATCGTCATATAATGTCGTGAACATGCATTCTCCGTCTAAAATTTCGAGGTTTAAAGAAAATCCATCGTTTTCCTTGTATATCATATAGATATCGATGTCAAACTTTTTATTTATGTGCACTCCTAAATCAAAAGAGCCACCGTACCAAAATCCTTTCACTTGGACAGCGTTAGAAAATTCTTGAATAGCATTTTGGGGAGGAGTGAATATCCATTCTGATACCTTGATTAGTTCTTTTTTCACATAATTAACCTGATTTCTAAGATATTTTTCTTTTCCTTCCTTAATGGTTAAACCGTCAATTAATTGTTCAAACCAATGTTCTGTATATTTTTTCGACAAATCAGTAATTAAAGAAAACATGCATATTTAAATTTGATCATCTTAGAACCATCAGTAAAATGAAAAGTTTATAAAAATTAGATCTGAACAGTTAAACCTTTTTATTTCGAAAGTGGTATATTTCTTTCTCCAATTATTAAAAATCTAATAAGCTTTTTTGACTCTTTTCATATACCTTTTTTGCGCCTTTTAAATCTAATTTCCTTTTTTTTACTCTTTTTCCATCATCCAAAAGAATTTCGGGATCAACACCCTTTCTTCTTGCGTCTGATATCTTTATTACTACTTCACTAAGCTCATCAACTAATTCCTCTGAGTTTAATCCAGATAATACTGCTTTATCAAGCTTTTTGAGTTTTGCATAATACTCATCTGTGTTTATTGGCACATCTTGTAATTCTCTGAATCTCATTTTTATATTTTGTTTTTGATCCTCTGATAATTTAGAAGGATCTGGAATTTTCATAGTCTCGACTTCATATATTACTACTCTAGAAGCGCCCCCTCCAGTGGTTCTTCCTTCAATCTCTCTAACGAGTTTGAAGTAATTTGAATTAAGAATCCCCGCTATTACATCCCTATCAATATCCTCTTTCAAATTAATATCATATAAGTTACGATCGGCAACAATTCCGTCTAAATTAACGGGTATAAAAATACGTTCCCAACAAGTTTCAGGTATAAACATATCTGGGATTGAAAGCTCTCCAAGATTAAACCAACATTGATATCTGTTTCTGTTAGCGATACACGTAGGTCTTAAATGTGGAAGTTTATGAGAACCCCAATCTCTTTCCCACATATTGTGAATTATGTAAGAATAAGTTCCTTGATATCCATCATCATATAAACATTTTAAAATATACCGTTCTAAATTAGTTAAGTCTTTTAAATTCGCGTTCGAAGGTAAATCTGGTAGTTTTATAATTTGTAGATCCTTTTCTGCGAAATTTTTTAATTTCTTATAAATATAATTATTTAAATCAAGAACCATAAATTTTGAATTAGACTTCCTAAAAGAAATTGTTTCAGTTTGCCTTATCGATTTTGCTATAGGTCTAAGAAATTTCATATTTATACCCCACTTTTTGTATTCAGCTTCCTCTATGTAAAAAAAATCGTTACATCCACTGGTTATTCTCCTGCTTATAGTTACTATTTCTTTTAATTCTAGCATGTCGGATCGCGAAATTATGTCCCAATATATATTGGGGGCATAGATAAATTTATCCCATTTTCTTTCTCTACAAAGATCTTTCTGGCTTTTACTTAAAATTCTTATTTGGTTATTTTCCAAAAGTGTCTCAGGTTCACTCTTTTCTGAAACTCTAGATATGATTTCATCTAATTTCATTTTTCTTTTAATTCGTATAAATTTTACAACATTTTCATTTCTCTTTTCTTTCTCTTCACACTTGGTTAAAAGAGTAATACATGTTGGAACTAAAGCCTCTTCAAAAACACTTTTAGAAAACTCAATTACTGCTTGAATTTTAAATGTATTTAAAAAAAAGTCTTGTAAATCTTCTCCATACCTAGTTGTTAGCCATTTATTAGATGTAATAAATCCTAATCTCCCATTATTATCTAAAAATTCTGAAGAATGAGTAAAAAAATAAACATAAATATCTGATCTATCACTAAATTTTTTATATCCTATTCTTTTTAGATGTCTTCGGCATAACTCTTTATTCGCTATTTTTTCTTGTCGTATATAAGGAGGATTACCAATAATCACATTTACTTTTGTGGGAACATTTAATTTTGTAGAATCGGTCACTTTTTTGATACCACTAATTGTTGCTAATTCAACAACAATTCTATTCTGTTTAGGATTAAGATTAAAGTAATCTTGAACCTCAAGATTTAAACTCTTCGTGTTAGAATTTAAATCTCTTAAAGCGAGGTTGATTGCCGTTAAATGTATTGGAAATCGATTTATATCAATTCCGTATAATTGATTTAATAACTCGTTATGTGTTTTTATAATTTTCTCTTTTTTATTAATAGCCTTTAATCTTTCATATGCCCCTACCAGAAAACTACCGCTACCACAACCAGGATCCAACAAACGATCATTTGCATCTAATATAGTTAATTTAGTTATTAAATCTACAACTTCTTTTGGTGTGTAATATTGTCCTAAATCGTGTCTTTCTTTAATGGGGATAATACTTTCGTAGATCTTTCCCACAACATCATGATCGAACTGTGATAAGTCATATTGTTCAAGTTCCTCTAAAAATTCCTTTATTTCAACTACAACCTCGTCGTTAAACGGTACTTCATCAAAAATGGGATCATGTTCATATACAACTTCAAAATCTATTTTGTTTATTAGTTCCATAAATTTTTCTTTTAAAGAATTAGCAAAATCATCAGTTTCTTCGATGGTTAGTTTAGGAATCTTTTCGTAGGCAGGTTGATCTTCAATAATTTTATAAAAAACCAATTTATTCATCAAAAGATATGCCCATTGCGTATTAAATCGCATTAGACTTTCAGCAAAATTTGCAAAAGCCCATCCTTGATTTTTTATCCATTCCTCAATATTTTTTTTAAACTGAATATTTGCATTAAGCTTCTCGTAAACACCATGCTTGTTTTTTAATATTAACCGATTGTGAAAGCCCTTTAAACGCTTTATAAAAGCTTGATGTCGTGGATCCCATTTTCTAATGCCTTTTTCTAAACCTGCTACTTCTTTAAGTAATGAGGGAGTAAATTCACCTATGTTTTTTACTAAGTAAGCGCTAGTTTTTCTTTCAAGTAAATGAGTTCCTTCTTCAAATGTGTGAAATAAAACAAGAGTATCGCCGTTATAAGTTGCGAAATAATTCGCTCCTATTTTCGAGGCGTACCCAAATGCTTGTTCTATTACTTTAGGAGAGTAAGGGTCAAGATCTCTTTTATATCCTCCTTTCATCTTTCTCTTAGCTTCAATTACCAAAAAGGGTCTTCTATTCTCAACATAAATAACGATATCTGCAAAACCGCTATTCACTTTTACTTCCGGTCTTACACTTGTAAATTTAATTCCATGATATTCTTTACCTTGTTGGATACTGTTTTTCAAATGTCTATAGAGTTCAAAATGAATTATAGCTTCTGTGCTCATTCTTCATAACCTTATTTTATTGAATCAATTGATTCTCCTAAAACATCAATATATTTTAATGGAATAAATATTTTTACGACTTTTTTATAATTATCTGTTAATATTTCTTCGGATTCATTATTTTTAAAGAAAAAAAATCAAAAATGTAGTTGTTTAAAAGCCCCTTCTCTTTTCCATCTTGTTTGATCTCTACCAGGTGTTTCAAGATCTAGAGCGCAAATACCATTTTTTAAAATCAAAATTTCATCTCTAAAGGGAGCGATAATTTTCTCTACATTTAATTCTCCAATTTTTACAATGTTTGGCACTGATTGTTTTTGATTACGGGCTACTGGCTTATTATATCGATATTGAAAACTTTTTTGCTCTATGGTGTTTTTTCTCAATGCTTCAATTAATAATTTTCCTAATGGTCTTATTTCATGTGGCAAGACATAAAGATCAGCTCTTAAGTGTTGACCAGGTATTCGCATTTTACTTATGATATAGTCTGATATTTTTATAACAAGAAAAAGGATTTGGTTCAAATTTTCATAGGAAAAATTAAGCGACACAGTTTCAGTTTCAGACGGATGCTCAAGAACCTGTAATTTTTTAGTCCAATAAACTTTAAAGTGCCTACCTTCACAATTATAACTAAAGTAGGTTGTCATTTCATTAACTCAAGAAGTTTTGATTAATTGAGAATTCATCTTATGATTGATTAAAATTTTATTCTTATAATAAACTTAATTAAACTTTGTTTTAAGGATAGAGGTCATTACAAAATGTTAATTGAATAAATCTTTAGGATTATATATAATTTGTAATTGATTTTAATATTAAGATAATTTCTCCCTATTAATACATATCTCTTTATGGTTAGTTAATATTTTAATTTATTCTTCCTAAATAAGCTTAGATTTACCTTTATTCCTTATCTTATCGATATTTTCCAAAAATCACAATTCTCTTTATTGATTATTACTTTTTAATTCAAATCCGAAATATCTTATGTGGATTATTACCTATTTCCCATTTTAGCAAATTTTTATATAATACATATTTTTTCAAATGATTTAATCCAAAAGCAACCTCAAAGAATTTATGTATATCTAAACTTGGCATTCTGCAGTCTTTTTTTCTTTTTGATAAAAAAGTATTTATTCCAACTGCCAATATAGAAAAAGCGTCATGCCCTTGACAAAATTGGCAAATTAAATTTTTATCGAAGGATTTAAGTTCTTCTTCTAATTCATTTTTAAGCCTTTTTTTAAAATCAGAAGTTTTATCATTAGTCACTATGATATCTGTAATTAATCTATTAATATCAATTTCAAGTGAATTATTTTTAATTAAACTGTAATAATTTAGTGTTTTAAATAATAAATTAAAATTCTTCAAATCATTTATCCATCTTAAGATACCGATAGTTTTAGTACTATCTAATATATATTCACGTAATTTATTGGCAATTTCTTCGTCCTTAATATTAGTTTTATATTTTTTTTTTAAATGATGTTTTATTCGTTCTTTTTCAGTACAATGGCGATTAAAAAATTTATTAAAAACTTTTGATTTTAACATCATAATATTAATATCATGATAATCTGTTCGAAATAATGATTTATGAACATAAAATTTCTTGTTTGTATAATCAAAATCTGCATCTACTATAGCAACAATACCTATTACAGAAAATTGACCGGATAATTCTCTATATAATATTTTTAAAGCTTCAATAGATACTTTCTTATCACCAGAAACCTTAATAATTACATCTTTGTGCTTGAAATTGTCATTCCAGAGATTTAAATCAGCTTCCCCTTCAACGATTAAATAGGTTTTGTTTTCTCTAGTCTCTTGATATTGCGTTAAAATTGATGTAGCAAATGCTTTAGCGCTTATTCTTATCATTTTTCTCTTAATCTCAAGAAGATTCAATTTTTTCTAGCCTTCTAATAAGCCCGAAACGACCATTGATTATTTCTGAAGAATGTGTTGCTATCAAAAAATATAATGATTTTTCTTTTCCCATTTTAATAATATCATCGACAAAATTATTTTGCCAGATTGAATGAAGTGATATTTCGGGTTCATCTATTAGGACTAATGCATTTTTCTCTGCTTTAAAAATTAAGTTATAGGATAGTACAACGATGTGTTGTTCCCCTGATGATAATTTATCACTAGATAATTTTTCGTCTAAGTTTGTGAAAAAATAAAAACCGTCATTACTATCAAACATTATATCCTTTTCATTTAAATGATTATTAACCACATCTCTAAATAATCTAAGTTTGTTCATTAAGTCTTTAAATTGTAAATGTTTTTTATTTGTATCATCCACCCATAGTGATATAGACTTAGCGATCTCAGAAATCTCAAGATTTTCTTTATTAATTTCAGCGATCTCTTTTTCCTTTTTAGTTACTAAACCAAATGAAATTAATTCCTCTTCCAGCTGTCTAATTTCTTCTATTTGTTTTTCAAGCACAGAACTTGTTGGAAATTTTTCTTTTTCGGTTTTTAAAATATCAACAACACGTTTAGGAAAAGTTCTATTCAGAGTTTGGGAAATCTCATTATAATTTCCAATAAATTCATCTTTTATTTCTTGTAATTGTCTAGAAAAAATAGAGATTACTCTTTCAGGCTCAAGTTCGTCCGACGGGATGGAATATTTGGAAAACCTTCTTTTATCAAATTTTTTATATTGAACCAATCTTTCAGATTCAATATACAATAATGGATTGAATTTTATAACATCATAAAACCATTGAGATATTGGAATTTTTTTTTTTTCAAAAAATAGTTCAAAGAGACTAAATACTTCATGTGGGCTAAGTTCTTTTGTATATATGTAATATTCTTTATTAATTTTCCTTAATTCAAGGATCAAGTCGTAGATTTCATCGTAATTGTTGTTTTTAAATAATTCAATAAATTTTTCTGCCAAATCAGTGTGTATTAAATAATTATAGAAAGATATATAATCAAAAGGTTTCTTTTTATAACTCCTTGAAATTCTTTTTATTATTTGTAAATCAATAGGTTTCCATTTTCTTTTAGAGCTTTTAGAAAATAGAATAACTTCAGATTTTTCTGGTTTATCACCTTTTTTATATTCAATGAAAGAACCGTTTTTTAATTTAAGAGTAAAAGATTTAAAATTATTTTTTTCCAAACTAATGAAATTCAATGATAAAATATTATGAATCATTCTAAGAATTGTTGTCTTTCCTGTTCCATTTAATCCATAGATTATAGTAACATTTGGATCTTCATTAAAGTCAATGTCATAATTTTTTGTATTAAATAAATCTTCTACTTTTACTCCAATTATTCTCAAATCATCTTTTTCTACTGTCATTTTATTCAACGATTTATATGTATTGGTTTTAATTTTTATCTTTTGCTAATAATTTGGAATTTATATATATAGGTATATTAATTTTTGCCAATTGTTGACACAATTTATTCAATATAAATAATAATGTCTTATCATATTTATATTAAGAATTATCAAAACAATGTTTAACAGACAAATAAAAATTCTTAACTACAGAAACTGTCTAAAAATGCAAATATTAATAAAATTCTTAAACTTATGATTCAAATTCTATCTTTTGATTATCATTCCTTGTCCTTATCCGTCTCTTCCAAAAATCCTTCGGTTAGCAATAAGTTATCGATAAACTTATCAAATTCCTCAACCTTTTTGTCTTCCTCTTCCAATTTGACCGAACACAGTTCGCAATAATCGGAGTTTGTCTCGATTTCTTTCCCGCAAAACTTACAAAAACTTTTCGTTTCAAGTTTTTTTTCTCTTGATATCGTGCCTTCTTTTTGCGTTTCCTTTTGCTTTTTTGTCTGTTCCAAAATCTCCTCGTTTTTTTTCGCGATTTCCTCGTCCGAAAGCCAACTCCTCTTAACGTGTTCCGATTCCATCGCGAACGGTTTCTCGATCGAATTCACTCTGATTATGCACTGCCCCCTTTTTAACATCGACAAGTATTCCTTCTGCCAATCCTTTAAATTGAGTAACTCTTGCATCAAATCTTTTTGCATGTGTACTTGAAACGAAACGAGCACCCCGCAATTTGCTAATATTTCTCTGCTAATGTTAGGGCGGGTCGCGAGCGAAATCAAACATTCACCAGTCCCCCTCAACAACAACGCGATATCCTCGATGTAAGAAGTGAGTTTTGTTCTACTACTAAGTTCTTGGGGGGCGAAATACTGCGCGTCCTCTATTATCGTTACGTGTTTAATTCCCTCGTAATTTTTGCTCCCCGTTTCTATGTTTTTGTCCCACAAATATTTTAGCACCATGTTCAAAAAAAACAACGCGTCTTCTTTTTCTCCCCCTTTGCGGATGATCGAGCTCAAGTCTAATAAAACCCTGTGGTTAAACAGTTCTTTCACGTTAAGACCGCTTTTCTTGTCGAATATGTTTTTTAACGTGCTTACAGAATAGCGACGAATTCTATTTCTGATAGCTTGAACGCTTTTTTTCATGGTAAAATCTTCTTGTTTCGCGTAGTATTTATCAAATTCGCTAAAAAACTTGTCCCAGCTCCTATTTTCTTCTTTTGGACAAATTTCGTATAGAATGTCGATAAATACTTTTTCCATTTGAGGCGAATAATCGACATTCTCTAACAAACCCCCGCTCTCAAAGATTTTAAACACCCGTTCCGCGTGAATGTGCGGGTCGCCCCCTTCGGGATCGAAAATGTTAATCGAAAAGTTCTCGCCCGGCTTTAATATAAGCAAATTGTCGATTTTCTTCTGCAAAAATTGGTATTCCCCCTTAAATTCCGTTAAAAGAAAGGGGACGTCGTATTTTTTAGTAAAATCCAACAGAAAACGTTGCAAAAAATTGCTTTTTCCCGTCCCCGTCGTTCCGCACACAAACATTTGTTGCGCTAAATCTTCAATGTTGAGGTTAAATTTATGCTTTACTTTGTTCTTGTCGATAATTCTTCCTATGTTTATGTTCCCGATCTTAGATTCGGATTTTGACGGATATTCCATTATCAATTCGAATATTTTCGGAGATTTAAAAGTATATATGAACAAAATTGAAGAAATTACTAAAATTAATTGAGAACACCCTATAAAAACTATTTCTATAATAGATGACGATGGCTCTGCTGTAAATATTTCTAAATTAATTATAAAAAAAACGAATAAAATCACAAACATAACTATAATAACGCATCGCATCGCTATTATCATAATGCGGTGCTTTATATCTCGTTTCTTACGCTTCTCTTTTGAATCTGAGAAAAATATAAACAAAATAAGAGCAAAAGGAATAAGCGATAAAATAAAATACGGTAGTAGCGCGTCCATTAAAATAACTATTTTGACAGAATGTTATAAACTCCTATTTTTTAAAGTTATATTTTCTCCGTTAAATAGAGTCCTCTTCTAGTACTATTAAAAAGAAGGTAACTAATTTTGTTCAGGTTTTTCAAAAAAATTCGGCAATATATCGAATAGCTCGATCATACTATTATTTAAACTTTCTGCAGATTCAAATGAAATTATTGATAATCCACGAATTTTAAGTTTTCTTTTGTTTTCTTTTATAATACTGATGATTTTATATTGTTCTGAATTTTCTTCAATGAGTTCTTTAAATTTTTCTATTTCTTCTATATGATTGTGAGTAATCAAAATCTGACGCGAATAATCGTTAGTAGATATAACTAAAGGATTGAAATTTACAAATACCCTTTTAAATTCTCCTAAATCACCAGTAAAAAGCTTGCGATCACTTTGTAATTGTAAGGTTTTCAATCTATACCCAGGATATATCTTTATTATACTTTTAGATAGTGTAGTTTGAAAATTATTAAATAAAGCGTCATGTTGTCCTAGAATCTGATTGGTTGTTGCTTCAAGATTTTCCCTTCTATACTCAAACGGAGGTTTTTCATTTTTTAAAGTATTATAAATTACAAAATTTCCTTCGTTAATTACACTAGGATTATAACCCCATTCACTTAATTCTTGTGAGAATTTATAAGGAGTTGATTTAAAACTATTTAATTCAATCAATTCCACTCCTTTTATTTTTCTCTTAGCGTTATACACTGGTAATAAAAAATCTCTAAACTGCTCAAAAACTTGCAAATAGCGTTGCTCAAACTCAGTTAGTTGGTCTAGTTTATCAGGCGGTTCTTTTGGTATCTTTCCAATGTATTGGTAATTTCTTATTGGCGTTTGAAACCCTCTTATCATTTTCTTTTCTTCTTTTGCAATTCTGAAAGCTCCAAGTCGATGTAATAGAGAATTAAAATCTCTAATAATTTCTTCGTTAATTGTTTCACCAGATGGATCATCAATAGTCAGATTTGGACTTAAGTTAAATACGTAATGTGCGTGCTTGAAAAGTTGTCTTAAAAGCATTTCGTTTTTTTCCCACTCGTTAAATCTCGCAGATATATATTTTTCTTCAAAAATTATTACGCTAGATCTATAAAATCTATTTTTTTGTATATCTTCATCGTTCTCTTCATATATAATGACAGGATTATCGTTTTCATCAAAATCTACGATTCTTGATTTAATGTACGATTTTAGATCAAACAAATCGTTACTAGCTTCAAAAAATAGAGCATTTCTTAGTATTGAAATACTATCATTTTCAAAACTTGAAGTATTTAAAACGATTTGTGTAAAATAATTATTTAAATCAGACCAATTCGGTCTTGAAAGAAAATATTTTGACGTAAAATAAGTATATTCTTTTGCTCTATATATTATACTTTGATTTTGTGAAAGTATACCCTCCAAATCGAATATTTCTTCTCCTCCTATAAAAATAAATAGAGCATCTGAAAGCGTAAATAAGTTTTTAAAGAATTTTAAAACTTCTATCACTTGCTCAGGGTTAAGTTTATCCAATTCATCTATAATATAGATTAACTTTTGACCGCTATCTCTAATTTCCCTATGTATTCTCTCCAAATCGTATTCGATATTGCCGATACTTGCGTCGAATTTATATAATAACTCTGATTTTTTATCCTTCAAATTAATTATCTTGTTTGTTTTGCTTTTAGAATAAATATAATTTAGAGATAAGGGAAAGGGCAAAGCAATTATAAGCGATAATAGATCATTTAGCCACTCTATTGGTATTATCTTTGTAAAAATTAATAATAATGATACTAACCATGGGACAAGAAAAATTAATATCCTCAAATCCTTAAAGGTGAAATTAATAGAAGAGCTTTGTTGTCTAATAATTTCATCAGAAATTTGACTTTTTAAGCTGATAGTTTCTGATTTCTCGTAATTAGAAGCTATAGTTTTATAGTATAAATCAGTTATCAAGGAATTGACTTTATCGTCTAAAGAACCCACGTCCCGTGTCATTGAATAAAGCCTTCTTATTAAGTTTTCTAAGATTTTCTTTGCTTCAATGTTATCCTTTACGGATTCGGCTTCGAGCTGGGCGGCGTTAAGGAGAATGGGGATTATTGTACTATCTTTTTTTTTTAATTCCCAAAGTGTTTTATAAACGAACGATGTTTTTCCGACTCCACGATGTCCACAAACCAATATTGATCCTGTTTCTCTTCTTTTCAACTCGTTAATTAGAAAAGATAATTCTTTCTTTCTGCCTATAAAAAGACCTTTTATTTTACTCTTGGTGTATGGAAATCTTATCGGAATGTCCCAATTACTTTTTAATGTTATCTCCATCTAAAATCATCGTTGAATTTTATTTGTTTGTTAAAAAAATTAAACTGAAAACATGATTAGTATTTTTCTATAATTTACTTGTTGGATTTTAATAAGTTAAAAATGATTTACTTATTTAAATCTTTATGTGATTGTTGTTACTTGAAGTCTGGAAAAAGTAGAGTTAATATCGCGAAAAAAAAGCCATAAACTACAAGTTTTTAAATCTTCCTTTTGAATCTCTTGAATAATTCTTAGTTATCTGTTTCATTTTATTTTTATGTCTTTCTTGAGAACATTTGGGACACCAAGAACCTTCTGGTCTCGACGGTTTTCCCCTTATATCGCTCGGAGTTGCCTTCCAAGTAAAATCGTGCTTGTTACAGTACCATTCTAAAGGTATTACTTCTCCAAAAAAATGGTGTGACAATAGCTTTCCGTCCCGTTGCTTCGCAATTTCCTGCAATTCTTTTACGTAATTAGGTAAAGAAACGTCAAACTTTCTCCAATCTATTTTCTTTGCTTTCGGTGGCGGATAAATTCCGTTCGCTACGCAGGTTTTCCTAATGTAAGTTTCCATCTCCTTAATTTTAATCTTGCGTAATTTTCCATTTCTCCACTCGTAACCGACTTCGATCAATACGATTCCGCGTCTCTCGCATTCTTTACGCTTATAATCGTCAGCTCGTTTTTGTTTTTCGAAAAGCTTAGGATTATCTCTGTGAAAATATGGGTGGTAAACGTAGTGTTGTATGCCCTGACTTTCGAAAGCTAGTTTTAGCTCCTCGTTGTATCCGTCCAAATGTAAACCGTATTTTTTTAACCAAGATAATTTGTTTTCTTTACGAAATTCTTTTCCAAATAGTTCTTGAAAGAAATTCTTACATATCCTTTCTGATCTTCCGCTCGCACAATTAGGACACCAAGAACCTTCTGGTCTTTGTGGTTTACCAATCACGTCGCACGGTTTTGCTTCCCAAACGTGTCCGCACGTTCCACATTTCCATAAATGGCGCTCTGTAACGCCTAAAAAGTTAGGCGATAAACATTCCCCTCCGCCCGCTTTTGATCCCGCAATTCTTTGCATGTCTTCAATCGTGTACCTGTAATTATTCTGCGGGTTTGATTCAATTGCACATCTTGGACACCAAGTACCTTTTTTCGAGGGATAATCTTTTATGGTGCTTGGTTTCGCTTTCCACGCGTAGTTATGTTTGTTACAATACCATAAATGCGGTTTTGTCGTTCCTAAAAACTCCGTCGATAATAGTTTTCCCCCTCGTTCTATCGCCAAGTTCTTAAAATATTCGAATAAAACAACTTTAGATTTTTTACTACAATAGGGACACTTAAAGGTATTTCTTTTAACCTTTTGTGTAATATTAGCTCGAAAATCTGCCCATTTGTTCTTACATACAACGCACTCTAATTCGAGCGGAGCCATGTTGTTTAAGTATTCTTTTGATAAGACCGTTATATTTTCTTTGCGAGAAAGTTCAATTATTCTTTGTAAGTATTCGTTCCTTTTTTCTGGCGATAGTCTTGGTTTATTGAATTTGTAAGTTACTTTTGAATTACTGCGTTTCTTATCGTTTTTATTTTCGTTATTCATTATTATATCGCTCTCTTTACTTTAAATCCCGCAATTAATTCGAATCTCGTCTTCAGAAAAGAATTTGTCGCATTCTTTACAATAGCACGTTCCGTTGTCTAAAATTTCTAAAACCGTATCGCACTCGTAACAGTAAATCTTTATCTCTATATGTTTGTAGTTTATATCTTCTTTCAACTCGCTTAATTTCGTTATTAATAGTTCTAAATCCTCATTTTTAAAGTAAAAGGGAACGTCGCTATTTTTTTGCAAAACGAAATAATCGTTTGCCACAGATTTATACAATTTAATTTCGGTCATTTTTTTTATCGTTTCCATATCTATTATTAAAACTGTTATAGTTAATATAACACATAAGCGCAGTTAAATAACCTAAGAGTCCTATAATTTTTCGTATAACAGAAAAAGATATATATACTATAATTGTTTCTATTACTATTATGGAAAGTAAAAAAATTACGACTTTAATAAAAAGTCCTACTAAGAAAGGAGATCAGTATTATTTCAGCATACCTATAGAATTTATTCGCTCAAAAAAAATTGACCCTGAGAAAAACTACGAAATTCAAATTTTCTCTTTAGCTCAGGAGTAAATTTATTACTAATATATTAAAAAATTAAAGCAAGTTATCGTTTCCCGCTCGTTCTTTGAGGATCGGGGTTGATGGGGGGGATTTGTCCCCTTCTTAATTGTGATATTTTTGCGTTTAAAAAATATGGCTTAAAAACTCTAAGACAAAAATCGTCCCGTTAAAAAGTAGATACGTGCAAGTTAAAAGTTTCAGAGCGACCCGTTAGCCCTTGATGGTTGCGGAGCGAAGCGTAGCAAGGTCGCGACAGCGGAGCGTAAGCGAAGCCAAATACTATTTTTTTGAGTGAAAAAATCCCTATTAAAAATTTCTATTCTTAAGGTGTTATTTTAAAAGTTGATTATAATAAATGCACTCCCTATGTGGCTAAAAATCGCTCTAAAATGATAAAGGATAAGGTTAATTGGTTAGAGATTAAAGAAACGATATCATCTGTATCAAAAGCTGAGTTACGCAAAGAATTTTTTAGTAAAAAAGGGATTATCAAATTATTGAATAGAATAAATGAATTATGCAATTTTAAGGTTTAAAATTTCAGATCTCTTAACACAAGCACCTATTCTTCCCTTTTTTGAAGTAGAATCTGCCATAGTATTTTTTTAACACTAAGATTCATTTTTTAAAATTATTATCTAATTTACCCTACGCATATTTAAACCAGCATTAGAAGCAATTAAATTGAGACAAAAAAAAATCGATTGAGGAACAATTGAGGAACGGTTGTATTAAAAGATTAGTAGATATTAAATTAAAAGAATTTAATTAAAAAAAAGGATGGAAGAATTTAGGTTTGATATCTTACCATAGCATAATCGATCTTAACGCTTCCAGGTACGAACAAGGAATAACCATCAAAACCAACATCTTTAACTTTTTTATAAGGATCTAAAGTGTAGATGCTATAATGAGAACCACTTACAGCCCATGAATCGCTCGTCCCATCGGTATAATCAACTGATAAAGTACACCCCCATAGATTAACTATACTATAATCAATGTACAGATAAACATCTGGATAACTACTACTAGGAGTATGAAAAAATACACCCATTATTACCCGAAAATAGAAAATTGGAGAAAATGGGTATAAGGTTACAGCCAAAACTTCATACACACTATTATCATTAGTATGTGTTGAGATGTAATTTCCTTGTAATACTATTCCGACTGGATTTCCTGTAGAATAAGCTTTATAATCGTAGCTAGCTGCTTTAACATAAACTGGTAAAAAACTCATTATTGAAACTGTTAGAACTAATGTAAGAAGTAAAGATCGATTTTTTCCTAACGATTTTTTAATAATTTTCACCTTATTTATTTAAATAAAAATATTTTTTTGTCTTACTATAATTTTTTTATTTTAGATTATAGTTGGGAAATAATAAAGAACATTGAATATTTAAACTTTTTTGTCTATATTCCCAAACAATTGAATCGATTAAAATTGAAAAAAAATTTTAGTCCTAAAAATACTTATATTAAATAGATTAATTAAAATATCTCGTTAAAATTTGCTTTGTTAATTTATTAAATAATTCGCCGTTTTAAAAGCATTTAAATCAATGGTAATCTCTCTGTTACATCTAATTGATCCGTATATCTAATTTATTGAATTGATAAAAAGTAACTAATACAATGATTACTGGTGCACAAATAACGACAATAAAACTAAGTAACAACATTTCGTAATTACTATTTTGATTAAATAGAGTTTCATAAAAGAAAAAATAGATGTTCTTCCTAAAATAATTGTAATTTAGAAATTTCATGTTATAATATTCAAATGTGGGGCTTATGCTCATGTAGAAGTAAGAAAATCCTAACGCAATCAAAGCACTATGTGTTAAAGCTGAAAAAATTAAAGTTAATGCTAGCCAGAAGATTAACTCAATAAATATTAAAAAAAACCCCATAAGTAAGATATTAATTGATATTGTTAAGTTCATAGTTAATAAAACTACAATTTCAAACAATAGAAAAGAAAAAATTATAATAAATAATAAATGAATAATCGAAAAAATCATTTTTGAGACGAGAATTCTATTCCGAGATACTGTCGAATATAAAATCATCGCTGTCTTACTAGAGAATTCTCCAGAAACTAAGTTGGCAGCAATTATGATAGGGATAAACTTAAAAAAAGGACTGCTATAACCAGCACCAATAAAACCTAACCAAAAAATATTCGTTTCTAATATATTTTGATCAAAAAATTCAATTCCACTTAAACTATATATAATTAGAATAATCGATAGACTTATACATATTAATGTTTTGATTGATAGAAATTCTTTTTTAAAGTGATGAATGAATAAAATTTTTTCGTGATAAAACCAAATACTAATTTTGTCTTTTTTTTTCATAAATATTCTCCTCAATAATTTTTTTATATAATTTACTTAAAGTTCCACTAAGAGGACCCAAATTAAAGTCTTGGTAATCTTTTAAAAATGTTTTAACTTTTTCTGGATTCTCAGTGCTAAAAATTATCTTTTCGCTTAAAATTTTTGGTTTATCAAGAAATAAATCTTTTTTCAAGCAAAATAAACCAAAAACTTCATTTATTGATAGATTGCTTTTGTGAGATACACGATTTATCTCACATTCTTTATATCCTAATATTTGAGCTAATGCTAAAATTGGACCTGATTTTTTTATTTTACCATTATCAATAATAGCAACATAATCTGCTAATTGTTCTATTTCAGAAACTATATGACTTGAAATAATTATTGTAATACCTCCTTTTCTTTTTTCTCTTATTTTCTTAATCAAATCCTCGCGTCCCAATGGATCTATACTAGACAATGGCTCATCTAAGAAAACTAATTTAGGATTACCGGCAAAGGCTTGAGCAATTCCGAGTCGTTGACGCATTCCCCGAGAATATGTTCTAATTTTTTTATCCCAATACTCATTTTGTAAGCCGCTCCAATTTAAGATGTTTTCGGTTAATTCCTTCTTTTCTTTTCTGTTTCCTCTTAGAGAGATAATTAGTTCAAGAAAATCTCGCCCGGTAAAACTAGAATAAAATCCAACATTTTCAGGGAGGAAACCAATCTTATTAAGAATATCAGTCAAATTTTTTGAGATCTCCTTTCCTAGAACATATGCCGTCCCTATAGAAGGTTTTACTAATCCGATTAACATTAAAAATGTCGTAGTCTTTCCAGCTCCATTCGGACCTAAGAAAGCAAAACAAGATTCTGGAATTTCTAAATTGATGTTATCAACAACTGTTTTTTTATTGTACTTTTTGGACAAATCTTGAATTTTTATAATAGGTTTTAACTCTTGTCTCATAATACTGAAATTTATTTTTAGTTAGATTATTATATGAACATTATATTTAAAAATATTTTCTAAAAAAGTTTTAGATAAATTGAGATTACATCATGTCCCTACTTTCCTAGCAAGGAATAATTATTTTTTCCAAAATAAGGATGTGGAATATTGGATATAGTATTCAGAAAATTCAAAAAAAATAAAATAAGTAATACTCGCAATTTTTCTGCTGTAAAAACCTCTCTTTGTAGTTTTCGCAAGTTTCGGAATTGATTCGTCGCAAATGAGGTTTTATATAGCACGTGCAGGACATAGATATATCTTTATCATTTTAGAATGGAATGGATAACCAAACTTTTCGATAATTCCGCTTTTGATCAGTACATTTTGTAAAAATATTGCTTCACGGAAATAGCAAACAAGATTAATGCTTTTGTGAAATATTTCTATAAAATTATAAAAGGAACAGTTTAAATATTAAAGTGATTAAGATCAGTGCATTGAAAAATACACTCCCACAGTGTCGACTCGGGCGCATTCGATCCGAAGGGGCAGTAGGACGCCAAGACACGCAATAAGCGAGGCGCCATTACTAACGCTGAATTTTTAGAGTAGCGAAGGTTGTGAAGCGATAATTATGAACATAAAAGCGAATATCTTTTAAAATGAGCGGGAAGGTTCGCGAAGGAAACCGAAGGGGTTTCCTTGCAATATTAAATATATGGCTATTTTATGTTTTTTTTTTTAGGAAAACCACTTTCAATATCTCGTATAATCGAATTATATCTTGAACGCCCCCAAAGGTATCTATCCTTACTTCTTAAATCTTTGAATTCTTTCTCTAATTTTAACGCCTTAAATGCTTCTATAAATTCTAAATATCTTTCTGATTTTTTAGAACCTAAATTTTTAAATCTTTTTAATTCTTCGTGTTCTACGACTCTATAATCGTATACAGTGAATCTTTGGGGATATAGCACGGTTAATATGGCAGAAGCAGTAGCTATCCGAAACTCCCAATCAAATAGAATTTTTATTCTTTCTAAATCGGAGAGAGCACTATATATTTCGCCCGTTAATGTTATAACGTTCTCGTCAAATGTTTTAGATTCTTCTTTTTTTATTATTTTTCTAGCGTTTTTCCTTTTTGCTCTATCAGCCTTCCAAATTAAAATGCAATAAAACTGGACTCCGCTGATATACCCGTTATGTTGAAAGAATTCCGTAATATCCTTAAATAAATAACTTTCCAAATCGTAAAATTTCTCGTAATCTATTTTCTCGCTCATTTTGGTTTTTACATCCTTTTATTTGATCGCTTTTTCATTTTTAGGAAATGAAATCTGTTCTTTTATTATTAATTCTTTGAATTTCTCTCTAAATTGCGTCTGATTACCACGTGATGGAAAATTCAACATCTCAGTATTAATAACGTTAAATCCAAGTTTTCTAAGTCTCCCATTTAAAGAATTGAAAACAACTTTCTTTATTAGAATTATTTTAGTGTCCTTATCTGTTAATTTTTTAAGCTTTTCAAGTAAATATGCAAAATCGTCGTTAATTAAACCTGCTATTACTTTATCGCTTAAACCGCTTGGAATTGGCGTGTGAATGGCATCTATTAAAAAAAAACCTATAGATTGTAATTCAATCAACCACTGCTTTTTATCGCTCCTTTCATATTTCATCGAAAAAAGAATTTCCACTATATTTTTAAAGAGATGGTCGTGTTTTTCCACTTTTTCAGAATAAAAATATCTTAACTCTTCTCCCTCTTTTTTCTCTGGGGGAGCTTCTGCGATAAATAAGTATTTTATTTTATAGGTTGGTTTATATTTCTCTGCTGCAGCTTCATATATCATCTTTCCTAACCTTTTTTATTTGATTTTTCTTAACTACTTTGAATATTTAATAAATATGCTAGTAATAAACATTTATCCCAAATTCTTTCTCTTTAATTATTACAAGATCGATTAAATATAAAAAGAGTTCTAAAAAAACCCCCGACCTACTTCGTTCTCTTTCATTTCCCCTCGGAAAAATCTTTAAAATCCCGAAATCGACAACCGCTTTCGACGGACGTTTTACGCTCGTCTTCGGAACATTTAGCTCCCACTTCCTTCTCGAGCAAACCCTTTACGAAACCCTCCACGGCGACTTTGTACTCGCCAACTCTGCTTTTAGGCACTTGAAAAAACAAAAAGGCGGAACCTTCCCCCAAAGTTGACTCTATAGCATACTTACCCTCGACGAACTCCCGAACTGCCTCTCGGTACTCCAATATCTTGCTCGTAGGAACCCGAACGCTCACCCAGCCCGATGCCTCGCCAAACTTACGCTTTCTACCCAAGAACCCAAACCAAACTTTGTTAAATCTTTCTTAAATTATAAGTTAAAGGCAACGATTTTAAACCGCTTGAATTTTAAAAGAAAAACATTCGAAAATTTCGCGACTCGAAAATATGCGTTCCGAGACTCGAAATGGCCCCCCTCCTTTTCCGAGACTCGTAAAACCTCTATGTATCTTGATATATTATACGAAAGTAGCAAACCAAACAAAAAAAATATTTCTCTTAGTTGATGCAATCTTAGTGTATTCTTCAAATTCAATTTGAAGTTAAAAATGTAATAAGAATTAGATATTTACTTGTATAAATCTGCGGAAGAGTCTTTGATATTTCTAGATGTTGTAATTACTTTTGCCATATCTTCATACTTTTCTATAACCTCAGTTGGGAGTGTCGAATTGATTTTAGAAAGGGCAAATTCAAAATGTTTGTATTCGATTTTATCTATATCTTCCATTTTTTCTCTAATTGCTTGCATTCCCGCTTCTCTACAGACATTCTCTAAGTCCGCACCGCTATAACCTTCGGTAATTTGGGCTACATGTTTTAATGAAACGTCTTCGGCCAAGGGCATTTCGCGCGTATGGACCTCTAGTATCTTCATCCGTGATTCTAAATCAGGGGCTATTACGTATAATAATCTATCAAAGCGACCAGGTCTTAAGAGAGCAGAATCTACTAAATCTGGACGATTAGTACTAGCAATTACTACAACTCCTTTTCTATCTTCCATTCCATCCATTTCTACAAGGAGTTGGTTAACAATTGAAGAAGTTACTCCTGATCCTGTTCCTTCATAAGACATTCTAACTGCTGTTATTGCATCAATTTCGTCAAAATAAATGATCGAAGGAGACGCTTGACGTCCTTTTCTAAATATTTCGCGGATTGATTTTTGACTTTCTCCAACCCATTTTGATAATATTTCGGGTCCTTTCACGGTAATAAAATTACATCTACTTTCATTAGCCACAGCTTCAGCTAAAAGAGTTTTTCCACAACCTGGGGGCCCAAAAAGTAAAATCCCATTTAAAGGTCTAATTCCAGCTTTCTCGAAAAGTTTAGGATACTTAAGAGGCCACTCAACAGCTTCTCGCAACTCTGATTTTATATCTTCTAAACCTCCTACATCTTCCCAACTAATGTCCGGAATGTCTATCATTATTTCTCGCATTGCTGAAGGTTCAACCATATTAATTGCTTGTACAAAATCTTTATCGGAAATCCTTAATTCCTGAATAATATCGATAGGTATAGGTTCATCTAAATTAATTTTAGGCAATATTCTTCTTAAAGCGAACAAAGCTGCTTCTCTACACACTGCCATAATATCGGCCCCTGCGAAACCATGAGTTATCTCCGAATATCGATTGAGAGCAACATCTTCTTCAAGTGGCATTCCCCTTGTATGAATTTGAAATATTTCTTTTCGTCCTTTCACCGTAGGAACTCCAAATTCTATTTCGCGATCAAATCTTCCCGGTCTTCGTAAAGCTTCGTCTAATGCATTTATTCTATTTGTAGCACCTACAACTATTATATGACCCCTACCTTGTAACCCATCCATCAAAGAAAGCAATTGAGATACAACTCGTCTTTCTACTTCTCCAGAAGTATCGCTTCTTTTTGGGGCGATAGAATCAATTTCATCAATAAATATTATAGAGGGCGCATTTTTTTCCGCATCTTCGAATATCTCCCGAAGCCTTCCTTCACTAGCTCCATAAAATTTGCTCATAATTTCTGGACCATTTATAGAAATAAAATAAGCGTTAGATTCTTGAGATACAGCTTTTGCCATTAAGGTTTTCCCAGTACCTGAAGGTCCATAGAAAAGTACGCCTTTTGGAGGGTCGATATTTAACCTATGAAAGAGTTCTGGGTGTTTTAGGGGTAATTCTACCATTTCTCGAATTCTCTGGATTTCGTCAGTTAAACCACCTACATCGTCGTAAGTAACAATTCCTCCAGATATGTTTAGTAAAGCAACTCGTTTATTAACTTTAATTCTAGTATCACGAGTGATTTTTACAATTTTGCCAGCAGGTAATGTATCTTCAACTACCAATCTTAATAGACCTAAAGTTGGGCGCCTCTTCTGGTTTCTCATGAACATATTCATCATCTGATTCATTGGATTATCTGGATCTGTCTTTTGATAAACAGCTCCTAAAACCTCGACGATATCTCCCGCGACAACGGGTTTATCAATTAGTTTTGCTAAAATGGATTCGGATTGTTTTTTTAAATCTATATTGGCTTTAGTTGGTGTTAATACGATCTCTTCGGCAAGAGATATTTTCGCAAGTCTAATTGAAACAAATTCACCAATCGTTGCTCCGGCATTAAGTCGTTGAAGTCCATCTAATCTTATTGTCTCACTCCCTTTATCGGCAACGCTAGCTACGACTATACCCGTAGTCTTCTTTTTTCCCCTTATTTCAATTATACTTCCCGTGCTTAAACCCATATTTGCAACAATTTCTTGGTCAAGATAACATAAAGAACGGCCGCTACGAGATTTTTCTAGCTCTTCTATTCTTACCTTAATTCCTTTTATTGAAGACATGATAAATATTGATTAATCATTTTATAGTATTAAAAAATACAATTTTAAATTTATATAATAAATGGCAATTTATGTTTTTTTCTATTTTTTTTTATAACTGTCTAGTAAGAATTAATAAATTTAATAGGAAATTTCTAAGTTTAAATTCTTTTCTAGAAATGTTATATATTCTTTTGAAATCTTTGAGTCATTAAGAGATAAATTTAAAGATTTTTTGATAAATAATTTTCTTAATTTTAATATTCTATTTTTATAGATTTGCAACTCTGGATTCTTTAATAACTCTCCAACAATAAGCCGAGTTTGTTTATCTAATACCTTATGATATCGATCAATAATTTTAACTTCGTTTCTCCTTGTTGTATCGCTTATTCTCGCTAATTTTAATTGCTTATTAAAAATTTTAACTAAGTCCGTAATTTCTATTTTTAGATTCTCAGTTTTCGATAAATCATAGCTTTTTAGTGGTTTATCCCAATTATAATTATGAAAAGAATCAAATTTTACGTTCACATTAGAAATTACTTGGTTTGGAATCGTATAACCCCTTTTTTCGTTCCATTTAACACATATTTCGAAGGGCGTTGCTATATAAATAAAAAAGAAGGATTTTTTTAAATTCTCAGCGATTTCTTTTAAATCATGCCTCATGCTTGTATAATAATTTAAATCGTCGCTAATAACAATAAAATTATTCTTTAAAGCAAATTCTATTCTCTCTAAATTAGTTTTTCTTACAAAATGTTCATTTTTGGAATTAAATTTATTTGGAAAATGAATACTCCTTATTTTGTCAGGGTCTATTATTTTAACCTTATACGAAGTTATTTGCTCTATAGTTTCTTTTAGCAAGATTGCAAATGTAGTTTTACCCGAAGCTGGTAATCCAACTAAAACTATTAAAAAGTTTTGATCAATCACTTACTTCTTCAGCTTCATCAAAGGTTTTTATTAATTCTATTTTTTGTTTTCTTGTAAAAGTTTTAATTTCTAGCTCACGTCTCATAGCATCACCCCTTTCGTCAAAAGTTTGAAAATACTTAAGTCTTATACTCTTTTTCCCTCGACAAAACTTAGCCCCAGTTCCCTTTTTATGTTCTTGTAATCTTCTGTTAAGATTATTAGTATATCCCGTATAGAATCTTTTTTTGTTATTTTTCGCAATCGTTTCTAATATATACACGTAATAAAGAGACATGTCAGACTCACTATTTATAAAATGCCTTTTTTTCTATTTATTCTTTTAGGCGTATATTTAATCTTTTAATGTTGTTAAAAGAAAGTGCGAAATTCAGTATATATACATATTATATTTTTTTAATTAAAAATTAAAAATTAAATTTATTAATAAAAACTTTTATATTTTTTTAAGGAAGCTTTTGATTTTTTAGGTGTGATGTTATTCCTTTAGGTATTTGCTTGATTAAGTGGGATGAGATTCTTGGCGGAAATATATACATGAAATATCCCAATGAAGTAGCAATTCCTGATAATGTCGTGCAACAGATCCAAATTTCACACAATTTTGTTGAATCGTACATTACTATTGAAGAAAAAAATTGGAATTCAATTTCATATTATAACGAAAACAAAGAAATCATTATCGTATTAGTTTTAGATAAATACGACGACAGTTCAGATTATACCGTTATTTTAGATGAATTTAAAAAAGAATTAGAGCTAGAGTTAAACGAAGATAGGCTCAAAGAACATATAGAAAGAATATATAATCTTTCCTTAAAAGTTTTTAGAACGAGAGACGAGGTAATAGCGAAATTAAGCAATGAAGTAGCTCAATTGAAAACTTTAGAATATGATTTAATAAAGAAATTTGAAAGGATTTCAAAATCAGATCATCTAAAAGTAAAGAGCAAAATTCAGTTTTTATTAGCTATTAACGATGAGATGAAATATGAGGATATTAAAAAATCTATTAATACGAGTAAAAGATGGTTAGATAGCGTTCTTGACACTCTTTCTAAAAATAATATTATCAAGTTTGATAACGAAAAAGATACCTATTATCTTATTGTTTGAATAATTCTAAACACTCTTTTATAAAAAAATACATTATTAAAAAAGTTCTTACTTTAATTATTATAAATTCAAAATTTGAATCTTTTAAAAAATAATTGGGTAAAAAAAGCATGAACCTTTCAGATGAAGAACAAAACGAAGTCCTAAAAGTAATGAAATCTCAAATGTTGACGCTTTTACACGGCGAATATGTAAAAAAATTTGAGGAAGAATTCGCTCGTTACATTGGCGTAAAACACGCTATTGGAGTTAATACTGGAACTGCTGCGTTACATATGTCTATAGCCGCTTTGGATATAGGGCCCGGAGATGAGGTTATTGTCCCTCCTTTTACCTTTATAGCAACAGCAACTTCAATATTACACAATAATGCAATACCGATATTTGCGGATATTGATAATAAATCCTATACTATCGATCCCGAATCCGTGAAAAAACATATTACAGATAAAACTAAAGCAATTATTCCAGTCCATTTAGCGGGTATTTCAGCCGATATGGGTGCCCTTAAAGACCTTGCAAACGATTTTAATTTATATCTGATTGAAGACGCTTGCCAATCGCACGGAACAAAATATTTGGGTAAGAAAGTTGGTTCTCTTGGAGATATTAGCACTTTTAGTTTTTATCCTTCAAAGAATATAACTACTGGGGAGGGCGGTATGATAACGACTAACAGCGATGAATTAGCTGAACAATGCCGTTTACTAAGACATCACGGTGAACCAGAGTGGTATGTATACAATCGTTTAGGTTATAATTATAGGATGACTGAAATACAAGCCGCAATAGGAAGGGTTCAATTAAAAAAAATCGATAATTTTATAAAAATAAGAAATAAAAACGCTATGTACTTAACAGAAGCAGTAAACAAAATAGAAGGAATTGAGCCGCCTTATGTTCCTGAATATTGTGAACCCGCTTTTAATTATTGGATAGGGCGTTTTGATCCAAATAAACTCGGTTTGAATAAAGCTGAATTTTTAAACAAATTTCCAAAGAGTAAAGTCCTTTACCCTAAACCCTTATACGAAACTAAATTATTCAAGGAAAAAATTGCGTATCCAAAAGGATGTCCATGGTCGTGTCCTTTTTATGGCAAAGAAATAGATTATAATAAAATAGAATTACCTATAGTTGAAAAAGTTACCAAAGAGATTTTTGCTTTAGATATCCACCCAAAAACGACTAAAGAGGGCCTAGATCACAACATTAATTCAATGCAGAACTTAATCAAGAAATAATAAGCAAGGGAATCTTATTTTTATGAAAAGAATTATAATCAAAGTATATGGAAGCGTTCAGGGCGTCTTCTTTCGCTACACTACACGTAAAGTGGCACGTAAAATAGGTTTAGTTGGATTTGTTAAAAACTTAGCTGATGGAAGCGTTTATATCGAAGCTGAAGGAACAGAAAGCGAGCTAAAGAAATTACTTGAGTTCGCAAAAAGAGGTCCGAAATATGCTAAAGTTGAAAATATAAAATATGAATTTAAAGAAGCTCAGAATAGATATAAGGGTTTCGATTACTTTGTTTAATGAATCTTTTTCTCAAATAAGTTCAAATCGTTCTGCTTTAATTTTCAATGATCATATTATGTAGATATTATTAAAGAAAATAAATAATATTTCGATATTATTACTCATGTCGGTATTATTAAAGAGAAATAAATTCCTTCAATTCTTTCAATCTATCAACCATAACAAGATAAAATATCAAGGACCAATAATTTTAAGGATGTATGGTTTATTAAATGAATTTGAATTGCGTAATGAAAATAGATACATTCTCTGTAATTTCATAGATCAAAATAGTGATTTATTCGATTTAAAAAGGGATATATACAAAAGCAATCACGATGTATCCTTAAAGCAATTATTTCTCTTTGCCTATCATAAAGCTAGGACAAACAATCTATTAAACGACTTATATGGGGAATATTTTAACTGTATTGCTGCAATATCGAAGAAAGTTGACACTCAAACTAATTTATCTTAAATCCCGGTAATCGAGTTGAATTTTCATTACACCACAATTAAATACTCCTAAAGATTTAGGTGAAAATTATTATTAAGGATAAGTATTATTATGAAAGTAAATAAAGTCAATAATTTATGTGAACAATTATGACCACTGAACCTGAACCAAACTATATTATAAAGGTGTGTTTACTGGGGGAAGCAAATGTGGGTAAAACCTCATTGGTTTATAGATTTATCGAAAATAAATTTAAAGATAATTATAAAAGCACCCTTGGTGTAAACCTTTTAAAGAAAGATATGGAACTTAAAGGGTATGGCGATATTTCTGCTCAGATATGGGATCTTGGCGGGCAAGAAAGCTTTAGAAGTCTTCGGAGATTGTATTTAGAAGGTGCAAATGGCGCTTTAGTTATATACGATTGTACTAAAAGAAATTCTTATGAAAAGCTCGATGAGTGGATCGAAGATTTTAAAAATGCCAGAGGAGACGAGCCTTTGGTTCTAATTGGAAACAAAAACGATTTAACCGATAAAATTAAAATTACTGAGAGCGAAGCTAGCGAATTTGCGAAGAGCTATAACATGGAATTTATATCCACTTCTGCTAAAACAGGATCTAATGTAGAAGACGCTTTTTTAGAAATTACAAAAAAAATTTTGGATAAAAATTTGAATAAATAGAGATGTAGATTTAAGCTATAGGTTATTTCTAATTAACTTCAATTTTAAGAAAATTATAAACAAAAAATCATTTATAAAGACTTTATAAACAAAAAATCATTTATAAAGAAATACCCTTTTTAGAAGAATTTAATTTTTCTTAAATTAATTCAAATCATATTTATCAATATTGATGTAAGATGGTAAAAGAAGTAAAAGAAGTAGAAGAAGTAGAGGACGAAGAGGAAGTAGAGGAAGAAGTGGACTTCGATGATGAAAAAGATAAGGCCGAAGGAATCGATTATAAGATTGAGAACGTTGTTGCGACTGTAGTTGTCGAGATCACAGAAAAAATCGATTTAAATATAATTGCTCGCAAACACGCTGATGTTGAATATAATCCTGAAAGATTTCCAGGATTAGTTATGAGAATTTTAAAACCTAAAGCAACCATATTAATTTTCTCGACTGGAAAGATGGTAGTTACCGGTATGCGCAGAGCTTCGGAAGCTGATAGGGTTGTGGAGAAGGTGTTAAAGAATATAAGAAAAGCCGGAATAAAAGTATCCAATCCCGAAATTACCATTCAAAATATAGTAGCTAGTGGAGATTTGCACACAAATATAGATTTAAATATGGCTGCTATCGTTATGGAGTTCGCTATGTACGAGCCAGAAGTCTTCCCAGGGTTAATCTACCGGATGCCAGATCCAAAAACCGTATTTTTAATATTCAGCACTGGAAGGATTGTTTGCACAGGAGCAAAAAAAAAAGAGATTGTTAGAGAAGCTGTAAAGGAGTTAAATAAACAAGTGCGGGAGCTTGGTGTCGCAAAAAAGGAATTAGGTGATACCGATTATCAAGATATAACCTTCATTTAATTTATTCATTATTTATTTTTTTATTTTTAATACTAATAAGGCTAATCTTGCTTGGTTGATCTTAAATTACTTAATTAAATTTATAAACTAATAATTAAGGCAAATTAATCTTAAAAAAAGCTGAACTGAAATTAAAACTAATTCGACGAGTCTTAACTAGTATTTTAATTTCAACTTTGTTTTTATACCTACACTGACAAACTCAAAAAAATTGAAAGATAATGGATTTTAAATTAATCTTTTTGAAACACGATCATAAATTCACAGTAAGGATTTCCTGATTGTAAACTGCAATCTACTTCTTGAGCGAAACAATGAATATTTGTCATTCTTTCAACCAAACCTGCTAATAAACCTGCTTCGAAGGAACAAAAACTTCCTTCTGTTTTAATCCCTCTATTGATAAGATCTTTAATTGAAGAATGCCCTCTTAGTTTCAATTGAACTAATTCCTCTGAACTTTCCGTAATCTCGACCTCTCCTAGATTATATTCGGCGATTTTTTCTTTTAATGCTTCAGGTATGTTTTTTACGTCCTTAAGTTGTTTTACTTTAAGGATAGTTCCCAATTCATGACCTAAATAGTAAAATATAGCTTCTAATTGGTGACCAAGAGCTAATAAAGCCCCCACTTTCATATCTCCAATTTCTTTTCCATCTTCCAAATGTTTTCTCATTTGTACTAAAATTTTCGAAAGCAACGATCTATCCATTTTTTTTAAACTCCCTTTTTCTTATTTTTTTTTATAATTATATTTTTACGGATGAAATAAATCCGAGTAGGATCGCGTCAACAATATCCTCCTCTTGAATATTTAAACTTAACCTTTTACCTGCCACAATTACCGTAGGCAAGGAGGTGATTTTATATTCGCTAGTTAATTGGTAATTTTTTTCTACATCTATTTTTTCTATATACAATTTTTTACCAAACATTGATATATTAATTTTCTTCAACATTTCTTCTACTGGTTTACAAGGAGTGCAATAGGATGATGAAAAGAATAAAATCCTCGGGTAACCCTGTTGAAAATTTACTGACATAAATTAACCTTATGAATACCAGTAGATTATTGAATTTATTTTATTGATCCTTATATTTTTCATAAAGGGTTTTTATGATTGCTTGAAATGCTTTATAAACGCCAGTTCCTGTTTTTGCGCTGGTTTTGTAATATCCCAGAAAACTCCTTTCATTAGTTATCTTTTCAACCTTGCTATCATCTAATGATTCTTTGCTCACTAAATCAATCTTATTACCAAATAATACAATTGGAATATCTCCACAATATTTTTTAATATCTTGATGCCATTCTGAGATGTGAGTAAAGCTTTTTTCCTCTTCTTTCGGAGCATGAGAAAAAACTATAATTGCGGCTTTACTCCCTTTATAGAACGTTGGTCGCATAAAAGAGAATTCTGCTTGACCCGCAATATCCCAGAAGAATAATTTAACATGGCTATTCTCAATTTTTTCGTCATATTTCGAAAATTGCGCGCCTAAAGTTTTTATATATTCTTTTTTAAAACTGCCTTTAGTATATTTTTTGATTAGGGATGTTTTTCCAACGCCACCATCGCCTATTACCGTGATTTTAAATACAAAATCTTTCCTCTCATCACTTTCGTTCATAGAATCACATTATGATTTTTATTTTGTATCTCTATTTATTTCTTCTAAACTACTTTAAAATATAAATTATAAATATTGTTTTTTATTTATATTGCTTTTTATTATACAATGAATTGTTATAAATCTTCCAGTTTCTTACAATATTAACCAGAAAAAATAACATATAAAATAGTGATAGAAAAATTATGGTAAATTTAGATAATGTCAAAGATATTGTCGTTAAATTTGCAAAGAATAATATTAAATTAGCAATTGCAGAATCGTGTACAGGAGGGTATATTTCAAATGCAATAACTAATATTTCTGGCGCTTCTAAAGTATTTGAACGTGGGATCATCTGTTATAGCAATAATTCTAAAATTGATCTTTTAAATGTTGATCCCGGTAGGATTGATCAATTTGGAGCAGTGTCAGAAATAGTAGCAAAACAATTGGCGCATAACATTAGAGTCCTCTCCAATGTTGAAATAGGGATAGGGATTACCGGCATTGCAGGACCTACTGGTGGTACAGCTGAAAAACCTGTAGGCTTAGTTTTTATTGGTTTTTCAACTGAAAAGGATACTATTGTGGAAAAGCATCAATTTAAGGTGGAAAGAATTACATTTAAAGAAAAGATTTTAGAAAAAGTTCTTTCTCTGCTTCAAAATTTCTCCTTATGAGACAACCTTTTTTTCTCTAATTTTCAAATTTTCATATCTTTTTATAGATTAAGTAAAAAAGAATGAATAAGCAAAAAAAATACCGAGCTTTTTTGAATGGAGATATTAAAGACAAATTATTTATCATTTTTCATGGTCTATTTAATCATATCTTTGATTAACACATTTATAATTTTATATATCCCCGTTTTCATGTTAGAGATTTTAAATGTAAACAGAATACAATTATCGTTTGTTCAATTTCTTTCGTATTTAACATTGTTTTTAGGACCAATTACAGGGTTGTTTTTTGATAAATTTTCCCATAAGAAAAAACAGTTTTTGTTAGTTTCAAGCCTCCTTTTGATTATAAGTTTCTCATTTTTTAATTTAAACGTTAACAACTTATCCTATTTTGGTATATTTCTATCGTTGAATTTTACAAGTCGATTGATAATCAAAGCAGGAATGAGTAAATTGATGTTGGAAGTCTCACAATATAGAAATGCAAAAAAAAATATAATTTTGATTTCAAATGTTAGCGCTTCGCTTGGAAGTATTATTCCAATAATTATATTTAATTTAATAGTTTACGATATAAATTCCATTGATTTATGGACTTCATTTTTTAATGTTTGCTGGTTTTTGTCATTTCCTATCATGCTTACCTTCTTTTTAATAAAAGATGTCTCCCTTAATGAAGATTTTATAACTGAAACTAAAATAATAAAACCAATAGCACAAAAGAAAATAATAAACAAACATTTAAGTTTGGTATTAATTTTATTAGCGAATTTTCTAATCTGGGGGGATAAATTAATTGAATTCCCCCTCGCAAGTTATATCTTTACCAAATTTGGAGAAGAGGGTTTTAGGAATTATTCGTACTTATTTTTTATTTTCTTGTATTTAAATATTGGCGGGTGGTTTATTGCAAGGCGGCTTAAAAACGAAAAGAACTCAATCATTAATATATCAATTTCAATCACGATTTATGCTTCATTAATGTTCTTTATCGTCTTTTCGAATTTAACAACCTTCTTATTAATTATGGCCGCAAATCAACTAATAGGTGGAATTATGATGTCCCAGTTTACTGAAAGAAACATTGATGTTTCAAATTTAGGTAAAAATACTGCCCTATCATACGAGTTAATAAGAGGCTCTAGTCTATTGGCAAATCTTATATTTGTGCCATTAGGAACGTTATTAAGCACATTTGTACCGCTGGAATTTCTAATCACTATTGTGGTTGTAATGTCTTTGTTTTCGATTACGCCTTTATATTTTTCGAAAATATATTAGGCATTGTTGATTAATTTGCCTTTTTCCATAACAAGTTTTTTTGTGCCATCTTTGTATTCAACTGTAATATTAGCTTGTGGAGCTGTAACGAAATCCCAATGTATTGAAGAAACCGAAGTTCCTCCCATCATTTTATTTCCTCCAAAGGCAACATGTACGCTTCCATTTATTTTTTCATCCGTAAGAATGTACCCGATTGCCTTTGTTATTTCGGGATTGCAGCCGATCCCGAGTTCTGCAACATTGTAAGTGCGCAATTCAGCTAAATTCTTTTCCTTATCTATTTTTTCACATTGTTTAAATGTAGCTACTAACTCATTCAAGTTCTCATCGGCAGTAACTTTATCGATTAATAGTCTTCCGTTCTTAAAAATTAGTTCGATATTTCTTAAGATTTTATTACTAAACCTATCTTTAGTTAAAGGGCAAAATATCGTTCCTTCTCCCTGTTTTTCGTGAGGGGGAAAGAATACTTCTCCAGCAGGTAAATTTCCTCCTAGATCTCCAATAGCAACCTGTTCATCTGATAATAATCCATCATCGAGGACGATTACACGGTCTTCTATCGAAACCCAAAAGTCTGTTCCCAAATCATCAGTAACGTGAACTTTCTTCGCGTTTTTAAAATTTTTAGATAAATTTGAGGTGATTTGTTGTAGATCTTTCTGAGGAACACTTATTCCACCCACGATAAATTTTTCAAGTAAATCATAATTTACATTATAAAAAGCTGCTGCTTTTTGGGAAGGCCATCCTGCGTAACACCACTTTTTTCCTGGAGAAAACTCTTCTGTAGCTCCATAGAGGACATCTTTAATAGGAGCAAGAGATTTAGCTCTAGCTAACAGTTTCTCTCTAGGTACTTCGTTTACAATCGATGGATCTTCGTAAGGTTCAATGACAATATAAGCGTCTATGTTTTCGATTAACTTCAAATAATGTTTGGGGGTAATTGCCAGAATTTCACTTGAAATTTTTTTATCAAGGAAGAAAGTTTCTGTAAAACGATCGCTTGTGGACGAAATATGAGGAATTCCCCCTTTTCTATAAACATTTAACGCAATTTCCTCTAATAAATCTTGACAATAAATCCCTCCTTTGATGAAAACACATTCCCCTTTCTTTTTTATGTTAATACTATTAACAATATTTTCTGCGCAAAGTTCAATAGTCTCTCTATCGATCATATCTGGTTTAATTTTTCTTATGTTATTAATTTTCAATTTTATATTATGTCTAAAAGTAAATCATTTATTGAGAAACTGAAAAAATTGTTTTACCAACAATGAATTTATTACGCATAATTGTTATATTTAAAATATCGGAAAAACGAAATCTTGATAAGATTAGAGAATAATACACATAAAATAAGATAAATAATGATTCGAGAAACAGGTTTGCTTTTTAGGGGTTTTACATTAGTGAAAAAAAGTTATCACAAAACTACTTTAGGAAAAATCGATACCGATTTAAGAAGTGGTTTGCTTACAGCACTCTTGAATTTTGCAGAGGCTGCATTTGATACAGGTGCTGTAGAATATTTTGAAGGAAATAAATTTACTTTAGCTTTTATTAATGACAAAATTTTGGCAGATGATAGTGTCGAGCCCGAGCTTTTAGTTTCGTATGCGATTATCGATAAACAGAAAAAAGTAGATAAATATGTTTTTAAAATCGTCCACCCTCTATTGATTAAAGTTGCTAAGGAGTTTAAAGCTCAAAATGAGGGAAAAAATTTATCAGAAATCTCTCAATTTAAGATCTTTAAGAACAATCTTGATGAAATTTTTGGATCTAATACGAAAAATATTGATCAAAAACTAAGAGGATTATTTTATTAAACTATATAATAATTCAAGTAAAATTTCAAGATGTTAACTATTTTTCTTTGTTCTCTTTAGAAACCACAATATTAATGGCAATGCGATCGTTGCATCTGAGATAACCGTTGAGTACTTCGCTTCTTGACTTACTTTTCCCCAAGATTTTGCTTCTTCAAAAGTTGCTCCACTAAGACCGCCTTGTTCTGGGCGATCCATTGTTATTTGAATTGCGTACTTCGCGGAATTAGGACAAAATTGCAATGATTGCATAATAAAGTTCTTAGGAACACCTCCACCAATAATACAAACGCCCGCTTGTTTAGCATCCCAAGCCAGATCAACCATCTTTAACATGTCTTTAAAGTGGTTAAGATTTAAATTTTGGTGATGAAATCCTAACTGTAAAGCCAAACCTGAATCCGTAAAAGCGGGACAAAATATTGGGACATTTTTATTTGCACAGATTTTTAAAATAGAATTTTCATTATCAGGTAATTGGTCTCCAAGGAGCTTTAAAAAAGAACTAACAGGCATATTTTCGTCAGGAATATCTAAATTTTTTACGTAATCTTCAATACCTTCGTAAACCTTATTCGGTAAGTATACATCGTAGATTCTGTTTAAATCTTGTTTATGTAATTCATAATCATCAACCTCTTTTACGTTTAATTCCCCTTGTAAATGATGATATCCTAAGGTTTCGGCAATATCGTGAGTTAAAGAAGCGCCAGTAGTAACAAGAATGTCAATAAAACCTTCTTCAACGAAGTCGTGAATAACTCTTTGCATTCCTGCAGGAACTAAAGCCCCAGCAAGACCAAAAAATTTGATACATTTTTTATCTTCAATCATCTCCTTGTAAATTTCACAAGCTAAAGCTAAACGCTTAGCGTTAAATCCAGTGTTTTTTAATGATTGAATAAGATCGACAATGTCATCATTCTTATCGATTTTGAATTGATTTACGTTTTTCAACTTCTTTTTTATATTTTCATTTGTCATAATCATAAATTTTATGTTTGTTTTGTATAAAAGAAATTAATTCTATTATTAACTTAGCCGCTAAATTAGATGTCACATTATTTAACAAATCTAAATTTGGACAAACTTCAACTAAATCAAAGGCAACAACATTAAAGTTTTTAGCCAAATTTCTCAATATTTTCCATAATTCGCGATAAGTAAATCCTCCAGGAATAGCATATCCGGTTCCCGGTGCTATAGAAGGGTCTAATGCATCGATATCAATCGAAATATATATCTGTTTTATTTGGGAATTTTCAAAAAAATCAATGATATTATCCGTAAATTTGTCAATACCGAAATCATGAAGTAAGTAAGCGTTAAAATGAACTATATCTTCCTTTTTTGCAAAATCTAATTCAGGGATATCTATATCCCTCGTTCCAACAATAAGCATATTATATTTATTGATAAAATCTAATTCATATAAACGATGGGAGATCGTTGCGTGAGAATACAACTTTTTATCCCATTCTTTATATAAATCGAGGTGAGCGTCAAAAATTAAAACGCCAAATTCATTCTTATTTTCAACAGAATCTGCTAAAGCTTTTACAACTGGAAAGGTGCAAAAATGGTCTCCGCCTATCATTATTGGAACGACATCCTTTTTTTGACGGAAAATCAAACTTATAAATTTTTTAATTTCCTCAAGACTTTTATTAACATTAGTGGGTTCAATCGATACATCTCCTATATCAACAACTTTTAACTTAGGTATTTCAACGCCCATTTCAGTTGTTAATGCTAAATTCGATGTAATTTCTCGAATTTTTTGAGGGGCTATAGCAGAATTAACAGCCTTAAGAGAAGTCAAGTAGTCCCAGGGGATTCCAAATATTACGAATCTAGTATCATTATCAATTGTTTCGCCAAAATCATAAAAAGTCATGATCCAATCCTTTTAATTATAGTTTGTTACATTTGATTTAACGTATCTATTCCCAATATATCTAATCCTATTTTGATCACGATTTGAACGCATCTAATTAATAGTAACCTCGCTTTTTCTAAATCTTTATTATCAGATAAAACTTGGCAAGAAGAATAAAAAGAATTAAACGCTTGACATAAAGTTAAAAGGTATTGTGGGATTAGATGAATGTTATAATTTCTTGTTATGGAATCTAACATCTCAGGAAAATAATTTAATTGTTTAACTAAGGATATTTCTTTTTTGTGTTTTATTAAGTCCCATTCAATATCTAAGTCAATTAATTCTTTTGATTTCGTCATTATCGATTCAATTCTTGCGTAACAATATTGAATGTAAGGTCCTGTTTCACCTTCAAACGAAATGCTTTGCTTAGGATTAAAAATAAAATCCGATTTAGGGTTAAATTTCAATATGAAAAAGGATAGCGCCGCCATACTAATAGATTTAGCCCTTTCTTTTTTTTTCTCTTCTGTAAGCTCTGGATATCTTTTATTTACTTCTTCATAAGCCAGTAATTGAATTTTATCAATTATATCATCTGCATCGACTATTGTTCCTTCCCGGCTTTTCATTTTTCCTTCTGGTAAATAAATCATTCCATATGACAAGTGAAATTTATCTTCCTTAAATCCGATCATATCCAAAACAGCAAATAACTGTTTAAAATATAAATCCTGTTCATTTCCCACTACATAAATAGATTTGTCGTAATTGAAATCTTCTTTTTTTTGGAAGGCTAAGTAAATGTCTTGGGTAATGTACAAAGATGTCCCATCATTTCTCAATAAGATCTTATCTGGCAAATTAAACATTTCTTTTAGATTAGCTATAATCGCTCCATTTTCAGTTTTGCCAAAAATGTCTTTATCTAAGCATTCAAGGACTTTATCTTTTCCCTTCCAATAAATATCCGATTCAAAATACTCTTTATCAAACGATATATTTAATTTTTTATAAGTTTCCTTAAAGCCCTTAAGTGCCCAACTGTTCATTTTTTTCCATAATGCCCTAACCTCAGGATCATTTTCTTCCCATAACCTAAGCATGTCGTAGACTTCTTCTATTAACTTATCGTTTTTTTTTTCCATCTGATTATATTTAACGTAAAATTCTCCTACGAAGTGATCAGATTTTATATTTGGCTCTTTTTTATTTCCCCACTTTTTGTAAGCGAACATAGATTTACATATGTGGATTCCTCTATCATTATTTAGATTCACCTCGAAAACAAGTTCTTCTTTATATTTAAAAAGGTTCGAGAGAGAACGCCCTAATAACATATTACGGACGTGTCCTAAGTGAAGCGGTTTATTTGTATTTGGTGCGGGGTATTCTATTACGATTCTCAACGGGTCTGATTTACCTTTACTCAATTTTTCATAAATTCTTCCGTAATCTTCTTGAAGTTTAAAAATTTCTTGTAAAACTACCTGTGGTCTTACTTTAAAATTTAAATAAGGTCCAGTTGCTTCTATGATTTCTAAATAATCAGCTAATTTTATTCTCTTTTTTAACTCTTTTGCTATGATGTTGGGCGCTTTTTTTTCAAATTTTGCCAGCTGAAAACAAGGAAATGCATAGGAAAAATCAAAATCTTGAGGAGGTATCTCAATTAAATTCTCAATTTCAGATATTGAGAGATTTGTGATATATTCGGCTAAAAATTCCGCGATTGTTTTTTTATCGATGATAATCATTTTCAATTTCAATTCAATTACTATTTCAATTACTATTTATTTATTAATTATTAGCTCATAAAATTTTTGTTATTATAATAATAGAAAAGTTGATTCGAGTATGTCATTTGAACAAGACGCTAAGAGAAATTTTCCTAAATGGCCAATATATGACGACAAAGAGATAAATGCCTTAAAGAATGTAATAAAATCTGGCGATTGGTGGTGCGGTGCTCCAGGTACCCACCAAGGTGAGAATGTTTGGGAGTTTCAAGTAGAATTTGCTAGATTTCAAGAAGCAAAGTATTGCGTAGCAGTATGCAATGGAACAGTAGCCATAGAAGCGGCACTGATGGGATTTAATATTGGTTTAGGTGATGAAGTTATTGTTTCAGATTACACCTTTGTTGCATCATCATCAGCAGTAATAGCTACAAACGCAGTTCCAATATTCTGTGATATCGATCCAGAAACCCTAGTTATGGATGTGAATAAAATCGAGAATCTCATCACCAAAAGAACTAAAGCAATTATACCCGTTCATTTAGGTGGTAATCCCGTAGAAATGGATAAATTAACGGAAATATCTTCAAAAAACAACCTATACGTTATTGAAGATTGCGCACACGCACACGGTTCTAGATTTAAAGGAAAAAGACTGGGTAACTGGGGGGATGCAGGAGCATTTAGTTATCAAGCTTCAAAAGTCTTAACAAGTGGTGAAGGTGGGGCAATAATTTGTAATTCCAAGGAATTAGCAGATAATATTTATTCTTATATTGATTGCGGTAGGAAAAAAAACGCTTACTTTTACAAACATTTTAGCTATGGTACAAATTATAGGATGACCGAGTACCAGGCAGCAGTGCTTAGAACCCAGTTAGAAAAATTTCCCTCTCAACATAAACTAAGAAACGAGAATGCTAATTACTTAATGAATAAGTTAAATGAGATTGATGGGATTAAAACTATGAAACCAACTCCCGGTACAACAGAACTTGGGTGGTATGTTTTCCCAATAGTATTTGAACCAGAAAAATTTAGTGGCCTTAGCAAGGTGGAATTTTATAAAAAGTTGAATAGAAATGGCATACCTACTGATAGTTGTTACCCCCCATTACATAGCTTAGATTGTTTTAAAGAAGTAAATTTAAAAAAAGGAATTGACTATTCTAAAGCTAATTGGGGCGGAGAGAAAAGCGATGATAAAGATTTCCCCGTTGTTTCAAGTATCTATTCAAGAAGCATAGAATTTCCACAAGAAATGTTATTAGCTTCCAGAGAAAAATTGGATGGCGTAGTAGAATTTATAAAATCTTTAAAAAAGGAATAATTGAGAATTAAACTTAATCAACTTCTTCTATTTTCCTAGACTTTGCACTTTTATACATCGTTTCGACAATTTTTAGAATTTTATAACCGTACTTGCCATCAGTAAGCGGTTTTTTATTATATAACATGCAATCGATAAAATGTGCTATTTCTTGGGGGTAACCAAAAGACCAAGCTTCAGCTGGAACGGGAAACGTCCAACCCTTTGTAGTTCCAGCTTTTTCTACGGCATACCCAAACCCTTTTTCGGAATAAACGCTCATTAAATTAGAAAATGTTGGAGAGACTTTAACTTGTCCTTCAGTACCAAATAATTCAAATCTCATGTCATAACCTCCTGGCGCGGTCCACGACTCTTCAATTACTACTTGGGCGTCGTTTTCAAAGTATAGAACTCCTACAACGTTATCTTCGACTTCACACTTACCAAATTTACCTCGATCTGGTTGTATCGTTTTTACTTGACAGTATACCTCTCTAACATCGCATCCAAGATACCAAACTAAACAGGCAATATCGTGTATTCCTAAATCTAATAAAGCACCGCCTCCTGAATCCTTTAACTTATAAAACCATGCAGAATGAGGTCCAGAATGTTGTTCTTTTCCGCGACCCATGTAAATCTTCCCTAAAGCGCCCTCCTCGATAATCTCTTTAACTTTACTAAATGAGGGCGCGTACATGTTATTTTCACAGTAAAGAATCTTCCTGTTTGAAGATTTCTCGACATCTAACATCTCTTTTCCTTCATTGATGTTTCTAGCTAAAGGTTTCTCTATAAGCGCGTGCTTTCCAGAATTTAAAATGTCAATGGCTATATCTTTATGTAAATAATTTGGTATACAAGCAGAGATAGCATCACAATCGAGTTTCAATAAATTTTTGTAGTTTTTATATGGATTACCAAGGATTCCATACCTATTCATTAGACTTTTAGCTTCATCTTCATTTATAGAAGAGATTCCCACAATTTCCACATTTGGGAGCAATGAATAAGAATGACAATGATGTTCAGCAATAAAACCAGACCCAATAATTCCTACTTTAATTTTATCCATAATTATACCTTCTTGATAATTTAATTTTGATTTAGTTTAACATGTTTAAATTTAAAATTATAATTGTTTGTTATTCCCAAAATTCTAAAGCTGAGTAGTATTTCTTAATTCCAGAAAAAGGACATGCCGCGATACAATTTCCACAATCGGAAGAGTTTTCGATCCAAAATTCAAAACATTTTTCTACATCTACGTAATACTTTTTAACCCCCGAATTGTTAGATATGGTTGGTGGTTCAAAACTAGGCTCTTTGTCTTTTGTTATAGCCTTGGGTTCACAAGCTTCGGCGCATTTATGACAATTTTTGCAAAATTTTTCAACTTTTTTAATAAACTTTAGATTGGGTTCATCCGATATTAATGGAAGGTCAGTATAAACTTTACAAATCCGCACTCTTGGTCCATATTCAGGCGTAATCAATAGCCCGTTTCTACCTAAAGCTCCAAACCCCGCGTCAATTGCTATTGGTATACTAAGTGCGGTATCATTACCACATTGGATTGCTCGATAACCTAAATTTCTAATAAATTCCCCGAGACAAGAAATTACAAAAGCCATTTTTGAGTAAGCTATAGCAGATGCTGCGGCTGCGGGTTGAGCAGGCGAGGTAGAAACTGCATTTTTGTCCATTTCAATGCCCATGACAATAACTTTGTTTATACCTTCTGGTAAATTGATAGGGCTTTCTAATATTGAATTTTGGACGTTTCCTTCTCTAATATCTTTTTTTGAGTCTGATTCGCTAGTTAATGGAGGTCTTTTGAAACCCGTTTTATAAATCCATTTCTCATTAACCTTAGCAACTCCTACTAATGAAGCACCAAAAAATTTAGCAACTTTTTTTAATTGGTGAGTAAAGGTTTTAGGATTCTCTATTTTATATTTTGACTGCATCCAATTAACCCCATAATCTCCTCCTTCTGGTTTTTCTCTTTCCCAAGCAAAAGCAAAAGCAAACTTTTCGTACACCGTCCATCCAGCAGCAACTAACGCAAAATCAATCCGAGAATAACCTTCCTTCTTTGAATTAATGTGATGTAGTATATTCTCATCAAACATTTTTCCATAGGTTGTTAGTGTTTTGTCCCAAGTACGCCGGTAAAGTATATTATATTTTTCTTCAAATCTTTGGTAAATACTTTCATTAATTTCATAGTAATTTTCTGCTCTTTTTTCCATCTGAACCCTTTCTCTTCACTTATATTTATTACAAATTCTTTTTTCAATTATTCTCTCTTAAAAAGAAAATAGTCCTTTAAATATTAGTTTAAAGCAAGAAATAAAATTTTTAATATAGATTTATAAGTTAAAGTATAATAATTTTCTCTATGCCTATATATATACTTGCAACTAAACTTCAAAATCCTGATTTAGTAGCAAAAAGGAAAGAACAGGGTGAAAAATATCTAGAATTAGTTAAAGAGAAAGTTCCTAATATTAAATGGATCGCACATTACGCGATGTTAGGTCCTTATGACTTTCTTGATATTTTCGAAGCAAAAAATGAATTAGAAGCCGCAAAGGTTTCGCTGCTTTCCCGTGCTGCGGGAGCTACTTTCGCTGAGAGTTGGACAGCCATTCCATACACAGACTTTCTTAAACTAGTTGAGGATTTGAAATAAAATAAAGAGATATAAATTATGAAGCGTTTTATCGTACAACTAGGGTTTGGCATAGATCAGCACGGACACGATGATGATTGCACTAATGCTGCTATTAAGGCTATCAAAAATGCTATTTCAAATAACTGTCTTGCGGGATTATTAGAGATTTGTGGCTTAAAAGAACCAAACGATCTATTAAAAATGATTGTACATGTAAAGATTGGAGCGCCTTATCCTGATAACATTAAAAAAGAAAAAGTCTTAAAAGCGATACCATTTGGTGAAAAATCGATCGCGATAGAGAAGGGAGGCTTGGTTGCTAAAGGAATAATGATTAAAGAACTAGGAGATACTTCTGATAAAATAATTGTTTGTAATGCGGCTGTAACTGTATCAATCACAGCTTAAAATTTATACAATAAATAAAGTTGATACAATTATGGTGAAAAGATGCGAATGGGCAGAAAATAATGCACTAATGGAGGAATATCACGATAGAGAATGGGGTACCCCTGAACATGATGATAAAATTCTATTTGAACTCTTAATTTTAGAGGGTATGCAAGCTGGTTTAAGTTGGAACACTGTACTTCAAAAAAGAAATAATTTTAGGAAAGCATTTGATAATTTTGATTATATAAGAATTTCAAAGTATGCCGAACTTAAAATTGAAGAATTAATGCAAAATAAAGGAATTATTAGAAATCGATTAAAAATCCAGTCAGTAATCTCAAACGCAAAATCATTCATTAAAATACAAGAAGAATTTGGTTCTTTTGATAGTTACATTTGGGATTTTGTTAATAATAAGGTAGTTCATAATTCTTGGAAAGCATTAGAAGAATTACCATCCAACACAGAACTTTCTGATAGAATTAGTAAAGATTTGAAAAGAAGAGGTTTCAAATTTGTAGGGTCAACAATAATTTACTCCTTTTTACAAGCAGTTGGAATTGTAAATGACCATACAACCTATTGTTTTCGATATAGTAAATTAAAAAATAAAGCTTAGTTTATAATTAAATTCTCTAAACCTATTTCTTTTTCTGCATATTCCTTTAGCGCAATCCATTGAGCATCAGTTGTTCCAAAATATTTAAAAACCGCGATACCCAAACCAAAATCAAATGTTCTCATTTGTTTTAGCATCTCTTGAACATTGCACTCGACTGAGTTTGTAACTGCTAATACAGGGCCTTTATATTCGTGGATTCTCTTTTTCATATTTCTCACAAAATACCAATAAAAAAAATCGCCAATTAAACCCCAAAAGATTCCATCATCTCGAGTTCCTGCTAAATAGGGATATTCCATAGGAATTGATATATCTAAAATAGAAGAGAGCTTCTTCCAATCTTGACCGTGTCTTTTTAAAGTAACAAGTTTTTTAGGTCCTACCTGGCTATACCAGCCTGTAAGGCAATTTTTATCAATATCCTTTACAGCAGTTTGGACTTTTCTAGCATAATTAGCAATTGTATTTGTCTTAAACTCAATCCAGTCATTGCTTTTTAATATTTTAGCTTTTTCACCAAATTCTGCTCTGAATTTTTTTATACATCGGGAGCATGCACATACATCTGTAAAAGAACCATCATATCTAATGTAATCCGCTGTGAAAGCTTTGATTGGGTAATTTTTTACAACTTCTTTTATAAGATCTACTAAATAATCGACATGAGCACTATTAGGGCACATAAAACTTGTAGATGGTATATAACCCGTTCCTCTTGCGCCCCTTACCTTCCCTTGTTTCTTATCTATGTTTTCTGTTAGAAAAGGAACTTTTGCTTTATATTCTTTAAATGAAACATTCTCAGGTAAATCTATTCTCATTTCTCCCTCGTCGTGAGTTGAAATATCGCCTTTTCTATATTTTATACCATACTTTTTTCCATTTTTTCCATGAACGCTAACTCGTTCAGGATTTAAATTCCCTTGGTACGCGTCGTTCATGCTTGTAAAAGAAACCATTATTTTTATATTTCTATCCTTTCCAGCATCGCAAAACTCCCCCAAAATATCTCTCTCAGTAGGATTCCATCCCAAATCCGTATCCCACACGCATGCTCCATCAGTATCTTTGATAACAAGCCCAAAAACATTGAAATGGCACTCATCTAATTTATTCATAACTTCAATAACATCTAGCTTTTTTTCAGCAAATTCGTAATCTAATTTCCTAAAACCTTCTACGCCTCTAACTGGCATTAATCCCATAGCGTATATTCTTTTCACGCCTAATGCTGATGTTACGATTTCAAACTTCTTAGTGTCAAACTCAATATATTCTGACCAATCAAATTTTCTTTTCATGTTATCATCTAAATAAATTTAATTTAAATTTCTTAAATTTCCAAATTAGATAGTTTTTTAACATAGTTCTTTCAATAAATTTTTAAGGCTATTTGATATTTTAATAACAGATACATTTAAAGATTTATATATGTAAATACGATTATTTATTATAGAAATCGAATTAAAATATTTGTATAAATATCAAATTATTGAAATAGACAAAATATTTAAGATTTGAATTTGTGCTTGGGAGGAATACTGAACAAAAATGTACGATGCAACCTTTAAAATTATCATTTTTGGTGACGCTGGATGCGGCAAAACCACTCTAACTCAAAGATTTTTGACTAATTTGTTTGTTTCTGATTCAAAAATGACCATTGGAGTAGACTTTGAGGTTAAGAGCTTAGAAGTTGACAAACAGAAAGTAAAATTACAGATATGGGATTTTGGTGGAGAGGAGAGGTTTAGGTTTTTACTTCCTACATATGTTAGAGGCGCCCGGGGAGGGCTATTCTTATTTGACATAACAAATTATTCTTCCCTCGCTCACATAGACGATTGGCTTAACGTTATTAGGAAAGAAATTCGAGCCGAGGATGTATTTCCCATTATTGTAGTGGGAGGTAAAGCAGATTTAGCAGAGAATAGGGAAGTTTCAGCAGCAGAAGGAATAAAAATTGCGAAATCGAGAAATGTCGACGGTTTTATTGAAACTAGCTCTAAATCGGGAGAAAATGTTGAGAAGACGTTCGAGGCATTAACAAGCTTAATGCTTAATAATTCCAAAAGATACTAAGTTAAATTAAAACTTGTTTTTAAAGAATATAGTTTGATTACTACTAATAATTGAGAATAATTTGGTTATTTATTATTTACAGGAACCTTTTCAAGTAATCGTGTATTAATTCTCCTATTCAAAACCATAGTTTGATATTCCATATCCTTCTTGTATTGGTTCGCAAAAATTAGAAGTTGTTCAATCATTTCGATTTCTTTATTATCATCTCTGAAATAATATCCTCCAAAATTTGGGATTTCCGCGTAATTTATCTTCAATATTTCTTGTAATTCGCTAGGTAATACATCAGTTCTATCCTTTATTGCCGTACCTAAGGCTCTTAATAGCTCTTCATACCTTTCTTGTTTACTAAACTGACATAAAACGCATTTTGAGCTTCTATTTTTAAGAATGTATAAAATAATAATTCCAGTTAAATACCTAAATGTATCGACTAACTCGTCGTAATTTCCTTTTTTCATGTGTTTTTGAACTATTATTTCCGCAATTGAGTACAAACTCGAAAAATAAATCGCTCTAGAAAAGTATGCTGGATCAACACAAAACAATCTAGTAAACCAAAATGCGCTAACTTCTTTAGGTGGATCTTCAAAAAATATGTAGTAAACTAACCTTCCGTCTCTTTCTTTATATAATGTAGATTCTTTTTTCAACATATTTAAATACGTTGATATGGTGGAACGCGCGATTTCTTTAAAGAATTTTTTATATTCTATTTCGACATCTCTCGTAGTTACCTTTTTTTTTCCCTCGAGATAGAATTTTAGGATTATACCCAAAATTCGATTCTCATGAAGTCTTCCCGTTTTAACTTGTGTTTCTTCCGATTCGTCTTCTCTAATGTTATAAATATCAATTAGTTCAGGAGCGATTTCGTGAATAACCTTTTCCAAGATATAAATGTTTAATTCAGTAATTTCTAACAATCCTCAAAATTGATATTTATATTTTATTAAAAAAAACGTATACTTTTAATAATTGACTTTCTAATTAAATAGAAGATTTAATCTATTTAGTGTAAGTATATTATAAATACAGTAAATAAATAGAAATAATTAATCCTTTAAAATTTAAAAAAGAAAATAAAAAAAAAAATCAAAACTTGATAGTATTAATAATTTTATTAGGGTTTATTCCCCTTGTTTTTCTTTCCAGATAGGATCGTTGATTTGAAGTATCCTTCGTTGAACTTTACCAAGAATATTTTTAGGAACTTCTTGTATAAATTCGATCATTCGTGGACACTTCCATTTCGTCATGTTTTCCAGAGTCCAAGCTATTAATTCCTCTTCAGTGATCTTCCCAACATATTCGGGTTTTAATTCAACCCAAGCTTTTGTTATTTCGCCAACTTTTCCAGCAGGGTCCGGTAGACCAGAAACTGCCGCCTCTGATACAGCTTCGTGCTTCATTAACATCGATTCAACTTCTTTAGGGAAAACAGAATGTCCAGCTACTTTAATTAATTGTTTTTTACGATCTCTGATTTCAATTGTGCCATCATCGTTCATAAAACCGATGTCACCAGTTAACAACCACAGGTTACCATCGTATTTTTTGATTGTATCATTTGTTTCTTCAGTTTGATTGAGGTATTCGTACATAACTTGGGGTCCATGGACACAAATTTCACCCGTATGTTCTTCTCCAAAATTAGTATCGTTTGGGTTTCCTAAGCAAATAGGTCCTTCGTCAAAGTTTTCAGATGGCCAAATTCCCCATTCCGTGCCCGGTACAGGTAGTCCAATAACTCCAATAGGGCTTTCACCAAATAAATTTCCTGCGCTAACAAGTGGTGTAGTTTCTGTTAATCCATAACCTTCCACAATATTTCCTCCAGTGTTTTTCACAAAAGCATCGCGAATGGGTCCATGTAAAGGTCCAGCTCCAGACGCACATAATGTCAATTTACCCATAACTTTAGGATATTTTTCTTTTATGTTTGGAAAATCAGCTAATCGCTTAAATAAAATCTCAGCTCCCGCATATACTAAACCTTCAGGGGCAGGTAACTCTTCAATGTGCTCTAATAGTTCTTCTGTAGGTGGAGGTGTTGGAAAAATCATTATCCATCCTCCAAAAGCAATAGTAGCGTTCATGACTATTGTATGGGCAAAGCTGTGAAAGAAGGGAAGCACTCCGACATTCCCAATTCCCGGTTTCTCGCCGCCTAACCAATATTTGGCTTGTTCCGCATTAGAAACTACATTAAAATGAGATAGAACAGCTGCTTTAGGTAATCCCGTAGTTCCGCCCGTCATAATATATGTAGAGGGATGAGTTTTAACATCAATATCAATTTTTGGAACGTTTGGTTCTGTTTTTAACAAATCCATAAAACTAACAGCTCCCGGTACATTCACTTTTCCCTTAGGGATCATTCCTATTGCTTTACCCAAAGTTCTTTTAAAGCCTAAACCGTGGGCTAAATCAGCGAGATTAGTGTAAATTACCTTCTCAACAGTACTTTTACCTAGGATTTCACCTATATATGGTAAATTTTTCTTTATTCGAGATTTACTCTTTTCGTCAAAGAACGCATCGTAAGCGATAAGATATTTAGCTTGTGTTACGTCTAATTGGTGTAAAATCTCTAATGGTTTGTACGTTGGATTGATCCCAGATGCGATTGCTCCTATTCTCGTTATAGCATAATATCCTATTACGTATTGAATACAATTTCCCATAAGCATCGCAACAACATCGCCTTTTTTAACTCCTAGATCGTGTAAAGCAGTTGCAAATCTTAACACATAATCGTGAAATTCACTATAAGTAACCCATGTTTCTAAAAACCAAATAAAATTTTGATCTCCATACTTTTCTACTTGTGCGTCTAAAAATTGGTTTACGGTTTTGTCTTCAAATTCAACGTTTTTTGGAACGCTCTCTGGCCACCACTTTTTGAACCAGATTTTATTTTCATTTACTTGATATGTATCTTCTTTTATAATTGGTATTTTTATTCCACTCTTTTTTATGTAAAATTTTAATAGTCTAAATGCAACATATTATTATTATTTTCGTTATTCTAGATGAAATAAATTATCTATTAAAAAAAGATACTAATAAAAAGAAAATTGAAAAATAAGACATCTATGAGTAGAGATAGTTCAAAATAAAGACACTACAAAAAATCAAAATGTGTTTTTATTTAAAAAAACTTAAGAAATTTATTTAGTTTCACCGTACTTCTCTTTCCAGATAGGATCGTTAATTTGGAGCGCTCTTCGCTGTACTTTTCCAATTACATTTTTTGGCAAGTCTCCAATTATAGCAATGTGTTGAGGGACTTTATAGTGTGCCATGTTTTCGTTAGCCCACTCTTTAATTGATCTAGGCGACAAATCAGAATCGTCCCTAATGGAAACCCAAGCTTTTATTACTTCACCGTATTCATCGTGAGGTAAACCTGAAACAGCAACTTCTAATATGTCGGCGTGTTTCATTAAAAGTTCTTCAACTTCTTTTGGAAAAACAGAAAACCCTTTGTACTTGATGAGTTGTTTTTTACGGTCCCTAATCTCAACGGTGCCATCATCGTTCATAAATCCAATATCGCCAGTTAAAAGCCAAATTTTTCCATCGTATTCAATTAGCGCATCAGCAGTTTCCTCTGGTTGATTTAGATAACCTATCATTAGTTGAGGTCCGTGAATACATATTTCGCCCGTTTTTTCAATTCCAAAATTCGTATCTTCTGGATTTCCTAAACAGATTGGACCTTTTGAAAAATCATCTGCGTGAAAAATGCCCCATTCTGTTCCTGGAAAAGGCATTCCTATGACTCCTACGGGACTATCACCAAATAAGTTGCCTGCACTTACCGCTGGACTAGCTTCAGATAATCCATAAGCTTCGACAATTCGACCTCCTGTGTTTTCTATAAACGCATCTCTAACTTGTTTGTGCAATGGACCAGCGCTAGATACGCACAACCTTAATTTACCCATTACCCCGGGATATCTCCTCTTCAAATGCTTTAATTCAGCTAATTTTATAAATAATATCTCGGCTCCTGCGTAGACCAATCCTTCCGAACACGGCAATTTTTCAATAAGTTCGCATAGCTCATCTTGGGATGGTGGTGTGGCAAAAAGCATCATCCAACCTCCGATTTCTACTGTAGTGTTCATAACAACAGTATGGGCAAAACTATGAAATAATGGAAGTATCCCTATGTTTCCAATACCGGGCATTTCACCGCCTAGCCACTGTTTACATTGCTCAGCATTTGATACAACATTAAAATGCGTCAAAACTGCAGCCTTAGGCAAGCCTGTTGTACCCCCCGTCATAATATAGGTGGCTGGGTCCTTTTTTACGTCTATCTTTACGTTTATATCAGAATCCCTTGGTTCTGTTTTTAAAAGATCTTTAAACTTAATAGCGTTTCCAAAATCACATTTTCCCGTCGGGATTTTTTTCAAAAACTTTCCAAGCACTTTTTTAGTTCCAAACATCTGAGCTAAATCAGCAATATTTGTATAAATCACCATTTCAACGCTTGAATTTTCAATAATCGGATTTATACAAGGTTTATATAACGCGTCTAATACAATAAGCGTTTTTGGCTTAACAATGTCAAGTTGATGTAAAATTTCCATAGGTTGATAAGTTGGATTAATTCCATTTGCAATTGCTCCTATTCTTGTAATTGCGTAATATGCTACTATGTATTGAATGCAATTTGGTAAATGAATAGCAATTACATCGCCCTTCTTTATTCCCAAATCGAGTAAAGCCGTGGCAAACCTTTTTACATAATCTTGAAATTGTCTATATGTAACCCATGTATCGAGAAACCAGATTAAATTTTGGTCAGGATACTTCTCAACTTGTTCGTCTAACATTTGATTTAAAGATTTTTCTTTGAAATCTATGTTGTGTGGAACATTCGATGGCCACCATTTTTGGAACCAGCGTTTCTTCTCATCAACTTGATATGAATCGTTTAATTTGGATTGCATTTCGTAACCTTCTTTGTTTTGCATTATAACAATAACAATTGATTAATATCACTTAGATAACTCAGAATTTAAAATTTTCTTTAAAGTTATAAAATTGTTAAAAATAATAAAATAAAAAAAAAATAAAATTATTGATTTGGTTGAGATTTAAAATCTCATGTCTTTACGCCTTTTAATTAAAATGGTAGCAACACCAACAAAGCCAACACCGGCAATTAGTAGAATTAACGCCCAGAAGCCCTTAGCTTCGAACACCATGAACACGCTGAATGTAGGATCGTGCCATATTCCAGTTCCGTTATTAAACATTGGAAAACATACGGCATAAACCATAACATTGAAACTCATGTTCAAACTGATATCAGCAGCAAAAATTTCAACTTCATCAGGTGTACCTTCGAACGTCTCATGTTTATCCACCTCAGCTTCAAATAAAGCAACTGGAAGTATGTTTGTGCTTGCTGGAGCAGTATCATTTGATATAATACTACCATAAATATAATCGGGTCCAGCAATGTCAACAAAGTCTAACTTGTCTCTGATTTTCGGAGAGAGGTAATTGCCTATCTTTAGTTTATGGCTTGTTTCTTCGTAGTCATCGGCAGGGTCTAATACATCGTTTGGATCTGCACCAAAAGTTTCGACGTTAAGGTGGAAGTGTAGTACGGTTGAAACGTAAATTATCGCTAAGTCTAAACCATCGATCGTATTAATAGCATATGGTGCTGAAAGATCGTTCCAAGGAGCAAAAAATTGATCTAACTTAACGGCGCCATGTAAAACGGGTACAGTTCCTCCATCTATAGTGGGAAGGTCAATGAACTTTGGTTCGAAAGTAAATCCAAAGTGAATGTAGGCAAGAGATTCTTCAGAAGCTCCTAAGTACGAGTCTAAATCTACTCCAACTGGAACAGGAACAACAGTTGCTTGATCCATAGTTAAACCCCATGAGATTTTATTACCATCCTTAGTAGGTGACTCATAATTGAAATCACCAACTTCACCTAAAATTAATCTGTGCGTAAGTTCTGAACTACATGGAACTTCTATTGTTTCTCCATTTAATAATATTGGATCGCCATCAGTATTATTTACTTGTACATAATTAGCAGAAAGTTTACCGTCTGGAGGTGTGATTCCACCATCAAGACTAGTATCGTTGTATAAGAAAGTGCCTGCTAAATGATGCGTGAATAAATAGAATTCAATGTCTAACCCCTGAAAGATTTCGGCAGGGTTAACAGGATCGCTTGAACCGCCAACCAAGTTCATGATTGCTCCAACATCAATATGAATTTCAAAGTTTTTAACCCAAAATTGAATTAAATCAAAGGTAAACGAAGTAAAAATAGTTTCAAGTAATGGAATATCCTCAGTTTCAGTTAATAGCCATTCCATGTAACTATCTTTTTTAGCTTCTGCTGTGGCATTCCATGTGTCTAATAAATCGGTTCCACTTATGTTATGGCCCCCCATTGTCATTGAGTTGATTTCTATATCATCTCCATTACCAATTTCCCAATCCTCAGTAACTTTCCACTTTTTTTGAATTTCGAAAGAAGGATCTGGGTCAATTGATAATTTTTGCCAAGTTATAGGATTTAATACAAATAATTCTTCTCCAGTAAAGATATCGTTGATGTGAATTAAGAACCAAGTAATTAATTCGACGCCTTCCCTGATTAGTTCTTCAGGGATTTCTTCTACCATTGAACCCTCCATGTAAGGTCTTACACTATGGAAAAAAGCGATTATTTTTTTCACTGCATTAACAAAAGAATTATCGTTGTCCCAAATAACCAAAGTAACTCCAGCACCATAGGTTAAAGTAAAATTATAAGATCCAGACTTTGTAACTTCGCAGTAGGCATAACCATGTTGAGTAAGATTTTCGACTCCTTCGTAATATTCGTAAGGGACCATATGAATCTCTTGTTCGCCTGAACCAAAATTTCTTTCATCAGAAACAGTTGATTCATTGAATGCGCTTAACACATAGACTCCAGGTAAAATTTCCTTACCACTGAAGTTGGTTAAGACCTGCATAAATAACAGATCAAAAACAGTTGCTAGTAAATTTCCTCCGTAACCTAATCCCCTAAAAATACTTCCAAAACCACCTGAAAACCCAGTAACGATATCAGATGGGTCTGTGATTCCGAATTGATCAAAAGCATAGTCGTTATCGTAATCGTATCCAGCTACCATCATTGGTGTGGCTGCAAAAGAAGCTACCATTAATGTTAAAACCATTAAGGTTTTAGTGTTTACTTTTTTCATTATTTATGATCACATTAAATTTTTTTAAAAAATTAATTTATTAAAATAATAAATAAAATCTATATTTTTAATAGTTTATATTCTAGGCAATTAGAAATTTCAAAATCAAGAGTTTTAGTAGCAATAAGTTTCGCTTTTTTTATTCTATCCGGCA
>JAHQWH010000017.1 GCA_029856105.1 Promethearchaeia archaeon
TCTCTATGGTTTCACCCACTGTATAGCTTCCATCGGCTTTAGTCGAGCTAACACTGGTAATTGTCGGAACGGTGGTGTCAATGACGAGGTCCTTATTAGAACCAAGAGAACCTGCGGTCCCTGGAGTTGGAAGCGTTAAAAAAGCGTTATTTCCTCCTACATCTTCGATTGTTCCACCATTTAGCGATAACGCATTGGTGGAGATATAGTCGAGATCAGGTGAAGTATGTCCTGAGGCTACTGTATAAGTGAAAGTGAGCGTAGAAGTTCCACTACCACTGGTGTAACCTACTATAGCATCTGTAGAACCTGTCTCCAGAGTAATTTGTGGTGTTCCTGTTACATAAACTATCTCTGAAAAAGTAATTGTTATCTCTATGATTTCACCCACTGTATAGCTTCCATCGGCTTTAGTCGAGCTAACACTGGTAATTGTCGGAACGGTGGTGTCAATGACGAGGTCCTTATTAGACCCGAGAGAACCTGCGGTCCCTGGAGTGGGAAGAACTAAATCGGCACTTAATCCTTCTGAATCCTTTATAGTTCCAGTTAAGGAATTTTCATCAACATAATCAAGATCTGTTGAGGTATGTCCTGAGGCTACGGTATAAGTGAAAGTTAACGTATCCGTTTCATTCCCGCTAATATAATCTACTATAGCATCTGTAGAACCTGTCTCCAGAGTAATTTGTGGTGTTCCTGTTACATAAACTATCTCTGAAAAAGTAATTGTTATGTTAATTTCTTCTCCTGTAGTATAGAAGTCATTTGGTTTAGTAGAACTAACATTATTTACAGATGGTGTTTTAGCATCAACAATAATATTCTTATTAGAACCAAGAGATCCTGATGTTCCTGGGACCGGTAGTGTTATATTAGCATCGTTTCCAACAATACCTTTGATAGTTCCACTATTTAAATCCAACGCACCGGTGGAGATATAATCAAGATCAGAAGAATAATGGTCCAAAGCGACTGTATAATTAAATGATAATATATTAGTTTCATTTCCACTAGTATAATCAACTACTGCATCATTGTCACCTGTCTCCAGAGTAAGTTGCGGTGTTCCTGTTACATATACTACATCTGAAAACTTAATTGTAATTTCAATTATCTCCTCAAACCTATATGTGTCATTAGCATTAGTGGATGTTACATCAATTATCGTTAAAGGAGGTACACAATAATTATTTTCAAACGTATTACCTACACTATTTTCTTCGAGAGCATACTCGGTATTGTCAATAAAAGTGTTTTCTGAAATCGTATTAGAATCACTATCGTTCAAACAAACTCCGTAATAATTTTCATGTAATGTATTCTCTATAATATCTGTATTATTACTTAAATATAAAGAAATTCCACATTGATTATTTGAACAATTATTTCCAATCAATTGTGCATTATCAACGGAATCTAATTTAATTCCTGCATCCATAGAACCTGATCCTGAATTTAAAAGTTTAGAATTTTCTATTTTAAAATAAACACTCGAATTTCCGATTAAAATACAATTACCATCATTTTCAGCATCTATTTCTAAATCTGAAATAACATATGGATCATCTGAAGCACCTGAACCGCTGCACCATGCTCTTGTAGATGTCCATGTCCAACTTTTATTTCCACTTGCCTGATTTCCATCAATATGAATCTTTTCTCCATCATGGAATGGATCTCCATAAATCGGACGAGAGTCATTAGGGCTTACCGAAGAACTGGGGATATAAGTGTATGGGGTATCTCCGAGACCATCTCCATCAGAATCTGAACCTGTATAATTATCCCAGTAATTACCAATAACTGAATTATTCCAATCATTTTGAATGAAATTCCAATTATCCCTTGCGTGTAATGTATTGTTAATAAAATAATTTTTATAAACAATATTGTAACCCGTCGAAAGTAACAATATCCCAACTTCTGTATGGTTCTTTATAGTATTTTCCGTAATGGTGTTACTATCACTAAAATCTAAAAATATCCCTCTTATACCGTTATTAGATATATTATTTTCTGAGATAGTATTGGAGTTACAATCATCAAACATATATATTCCATTATTAGTGTTATTAATTATAGAGTTTCCTGAGATAATGTTATTCTCGCAATAATATTTTAAATACATTCCAATATATCCGTTATTATTTATAGTGTTTCCTGAAATAGTGTTATTCTCACTTAAGTTCATGTAAATTCCAATGTGATTATTTGAACAATCGTTATTTAATATCGTTCCATTGTTGGTGTTTACCAATTTAATTGCTGCATCATCATAAGAAACAGATTGAACTGCATTGTAAAGTGTACAATTTCTGATTATAAAATAATCAAATTTGGAGTCATATATGGAAATACAACTATATGTATCTTGCCCATCTATAGTTATATCCTCAATAATATAAGGATCGTCCCAAATTCCATTACCCTTACACCACGGTTGATTTTTTGCCCATGTCCAGTTATTTGCACCAACACCAGTAGCACTTGCATTAATTTCAATTGGATTGGTAGGACTAGAAAATTTCAAGTTAATTTTATTATTATCATCGTAATTTTGTATATCTTCACGAGTAATTATCCTATCATCATTTGTTATATTACTAAAATTAATGTCAGTTTGTAGAAATGTAGCAACAATAAACAACGACATACCCAAAAGTGATAATAATAAAAATTTATTTTTTCTTTTATTTTTCATTGATTTAACCCTCTTATTAATAGATTAATATAATTATAATTTTCATTAGAATATTATTTAAATATTTACTTTTGTGAAGGGATTTTTCCATATTTTAGAATAATTTTAAAGAATTTTAAATTAAGATTTTTTGAAATTTAATTTTCCTCATTAATTAGAAATATTCAATAAAGATACTACTCAGATTATTTTAATTTATTTTAAGATAAATTGTTGTTAAATTGGGTTTAATACAAAAGGTTTTAAAAATTGAAATACAATCCTTAATTAAAATATTAAAAAAAAGTTAATTTATCCATTCTAAAAATAATTATAAAACATAAAATGCAAAACTTATCCTATTGAGAAATGTCAACGAAAAAAAGTAAAATTGAGCATTTAATACAAGAATATTTGATAGACGAGGGTATCTTAAAAGAAAGATCACCTGATCCTAAATCTGAATTAGATTTTGGATTTATATTCACTTTTCCTCCAGGTCCAGGACCTAATAGTCAGAAAATGAGTGTTTTTAAACCTAAGAATAAAAGTTACTTAATTATAGCAATTCGAACTGAAATATCAAAATCACAAATTAATGCGTTAAATTCAGGAAAGGAAAATAAAGTTTTTCAATTTTTTAGCGATCTAAGAAAATTTCTTCTAATTAAAGAAGTTTATTTTCGAATAAATGCCAAAACTTATAGATTTGAAATACACAAGCAATTTTTTCCTGATAGAGATGAATACATTTCAAAGAATTCATTTTATGAAGGAATTCAAAAAGTGTATTACTGTTTTTTTTATGCCAGCATATTATTAAGTGAGCATTGCTCTGGAAAAGAAATTCCATCTAAAACATTTGGTCCTGAATTCGATCTTTCATTGTATTCATAAATACTAAATTCATCATGGGAGATAAGTTGTTTACATTTTATATTCTATATAAACAGAGATTTAAACTAGCATTATATTAACTTAGTCGCTGGATAAAATTTGATAAATAATAAGGTGTATTTTTAGTAGGGATAATACGAATAAATCCTTATTATTCAAAATAATTATGTAAAAAATCTAACTTACTCAATATTTACATTTTTGTAAAACAATAAGAAAAAAAAAAGATCGCAAACTTTAAATATAACTTCTGTACCAATATTACATGGTGATATATCCGAGCAAAAAAAGTCTCGAAAACGAGACCATAGATAGTTATTCCAAAACCGTTACTGGGATTCTTATTATAACTGTTGGACTTGCAGCTATGGTATTGTTCTGTGGAGTTTGGGTCATTACAACATATGGCGCGAATGGCGATCAATCAGTAGGTACTGTGATACCATTCGTCCCGGAAATGAGTTCTTCAGAGAATTCAATTCTCGAAGAACAATTATCCGAAGACATTGATTCGGACCTTAAGGTTTACGACCTTAACCCTTCCGAAGCTTTGGTAATGACGGGGACAGGCGACGTGTTGGTAACCGAAAGATGTGAAGTAGGTTTTATGGATGTCGATCCTGGCTACCTTATTGTTTGTGATGAAAATCTCCCTTCTACTTTACCAATTTGCATAACAAATGAATTCTTAGCAGATTTCTACATTGATGTCTGTTCATATGGTGGTTACGTACCACTTAATGGATGGGTAAGACTATTCCAACAAAAAACCGATGGAGCGTTTGAAGGCCAAATTGATATCACCTGGACCAATATGGGTGAAGTAGTATGTCCTTGCACTGGATGTGTTGTTACTAAGTATCATGCTACCTTCTCGGTAGCAGAGCCTATCATGCTCGAATCAAATCATCCTCCCGCAGCAATTTGCGGCGACAATGATTTATGTTTTATTCCCGAATGGGCCCCTGAAGATTTAGGGAAAGAAGTTTACGTAGTTATTCAAAGTGATTGGACAGGTTGTGATTTACCTGACCAAAAATTCCGGGTAATACCGGCACACAAAAGTTTGTCCTGGAATCCCGAACTCTCGATGAGAGATATGTCGCCAGTTTTAATGTAACGGTTAGAATGGCTATTGGCAAACCTGCCAATTTTTGCTTTTCTTTTTTTTTTTTATTTTAAAATGTAATAAATATATTGATGAAATCAACATCAAAAATTGATATTTTTTTTTTAAGAGACCTTCGTCTAATAAATAGTATTAAATTCTCAACTTTGATGTCTTTATTTGGTATTTTTAATAAATAAATGGAAAATTGGTATATTATGGATTGTTTAATTTTTTTAGAATTAAGAATATTCATCTAAATACGAATAAAAATTTTCTGTATCTTTTAAGTTATCTTTGGATTGTGAAAGCCTTAATTTTGAAATTAAAAGAAGAATATTTAAAAAGAATCTTATATAACGATTCAAATAAAACTATTGTATGAAGATCAACCTAATTTATGATTATTTTTTTAACTAAATTAAGCAACCGGATTTAAATTTCATTGAACTAACAATTTTGACAAAATTGGTTCATTTCATAATAACTCAAATTTAATATGTTTGATTTGATTAAGTTTAAAAAAAAGAATTGAATAATGTAACATACCGAAATTGGATGTTTTATTAAAAACTTAACATGACATTAGATATACAATTGGTTAGTGGAATTGGAAAAAAAACCGCAGAAAGAATGAAACAGAAAGGGATAGACTCAATAGAAATATTAGCGTCAACGAACATTGAAGATTTATTAAAAATTAACGGCATTGGGAACGCTACGGCAAGTAGATATATTAATATTGCCCAAAACTATCTTGAAAACATTAAAGGAAAAGAAAGAAGAGCAAATATTATTAAAGAAGAGGTAAGACCGTTCTCAACTAGCTCAGAAGAGATTATAGATGTTCCTAAAACCTCTTTTTTAGAAGAGATATTAGTTAATCAAAATTCATCATCATCTAATTCAAAAGAGATATTAGACATTTCAAGACTCTCTGAGAAGAGTCTTAATATTGTTCAAGAATATCATGATAATAAAAAAGTAGGGGAAAGAGAGAAAAAAACCATTAAAAAAGAGAAAAATCAAATCCCTCTTAGATTAAAAGTGTTTTTGGCTGATCCAGAGTCGTCTATTTCGGGAGAAATATTAGACAATCCGAAACTAACTAATGAGAAAAATATACCTGGAGTACCAATTAACACTACTAGACAATTAAAAAAAGAAAAAATTGCCCCCACAGAAGCAGAAATGGTAAGATCAACAAAAAAGTCAACAAAAAAGTCAAAAAAAAAGAAAGAGTTTGAAAAAAAGAAGAAGAATTGGCCACCCATGATAAAAATAGGATCTCATCAAATAAAATCTAAAATTGAACCTCAACCAGCCAAAAAGCAACAATTAACGCACAAAAAACCGGAATTAAGGCAAAAAGATCAAAAATTAACGTATAAAAATAGTACAAAAATTAAAGAAGAAAAATCAAGAAAGGGCAAAAAACCGTTACTTAGAACATTTTTCTCTCCAGAAATAATGCAAAAGATTCGTTTTTTCCATTTTAAAATTAAATATTTAGAAGTGGCAATGCGAAAAAATGAAGATTTTTCATTCCACGATCTTGATTCTATTGTAGATTATGTAGAAATCTTAAATATTAATTACAAAACTCAGAGCCAAATAAAAATCTTTAAAGAATTAGATATTACTCCGTCTTTTTTTGATCCCCTTGAAAAGAAAGAGATAGAAATATGGGATTTAATGTTTGAATGTACACGGGTATTATGGGTAGCAGCACAAGCATGTTCTTATCTTTCTAAGAAATTCGAATCTGAAGGTGTTCTGAAAAATGCTATAGTAGCGATGGTAGAATGTAGTAAAATGTATAAGGCTGCAGCATATTTTAGTGCGGCATGTACTCGCCAAGAAAACAAGGGAACCACATTGTCCGCTGGAAATCTTGAACTAAATTCTGAGGAATCTCGGATTTTCGCTCAAAGTTTAGCTACTATGAGCGAAGAACAGAAACAAAACCTATCAATAGCATCAAATCTATGTGCAGGATTGAGTGCATTAACAAAAAGATTATACTTTTTAAAAATATATGATAAAGGAAAGGAAAAACAGTTAAAAGCTCAATATAATTACGATATAGGCAAAGCTTGTCATTTGAAAGCTAAATTATTATTAAATATATCAGATGATGGTGAAAGTAAGGAAATCATTGAAGGTCTACAGAAAAAAGCTAATTATTATTTATACAAAGCGGAAGAAACATGGGAATACATGTTAGAGAATTTAAAAGAACTTTCAAATAATGAAAAGAAAAACATACAAGTTAATTTGTCAATAGTTAATGAATACATCATAGAAAATGATGTTGAAATTATAAAAGATAATGAAGCCATGAAAATTCAAGATCCGGAGCCGCTAATCATAGTCCCAGAAAATTTAGCACCATTTTTACCAAAGACTACTAATTATCTAACTCAATACAAACCAAAAGATCTCAATTTTTACGTTTATAGACGTTATAAAGATTTACTCTCGGAAATTTCGGTTGAATACAACAAAATCGAGGAATTACAAAATAGGAAAGCAGGAATCGGTCGAACATTGAAACAATTGAGAGTTTTGTATAATAATAATGATATTGATATCAGTGATTTTACTCATCTTTTTGAAAAATATTCAACCAAACTCGTAACAATTGAGAATGTTATTGAAAAATTAAAAAATCCTGAGAAAAAAAGCCAAATTAATAAACAACAAATAGAAGAAACTAAATCTAAACATAAATCAAATTATATTAGTATAAAAAATTGAAGTTTCTTGTTATCTTTAAGTGAATTTAAAATTTCAGCTTTTTTCTTTGAAATTTGAAATCTAATAGTTATAAAGATACCAGTCATATTTTTTGGTTTATAAATACTCAAATTCTGGCTTTTTGCTCCTGAAGGGAATGAAATTATGAATCCGAAATCAAATTTGGCACTATCTATTCTGTCCTTTAAGATGCCTTCTTCTAATAAATATTCATGTAATAAATTCTCAACAATGTTCTTATCACTTGGCTTCGTAAACAATTCGATTAAAAATTTGGATATGTAGAAGATTATTTTCTTAGATTTATTAATATTTATATAATTGAGAACTGACAGTTTCGGAATATCTTAAGTTATAATTAAACTGTTTTTGGTTAGCTTACCTTTTGTTACAGTATCTTTATTCCAAATTTGTCGGAAGAATAAGTTTAAAATGAACTATTGTATAAGTATAATATAGGTATTGAATTCATTATTAGTTGATTAATATGCACTCGATTATGCAAATAGCTAATGGTATTGGGATATCAAATGCTGAGAGGATGAAACAGGGTGGGATAAAGTCCATAGAAAAACTCGCATCTTCTTCTGTAGAAGATTTAATTAAAATAGATGGTATTGGAGTTAAGAACGCGAAGTTTTATGTTGAAATCGCTAAGAAACACCTAAAGAGTATAAGGACAAGAGAAAGAATTCAAAGTATTATTAAAACAAATAAACTTCCAGAAGTATCAAGAGCAGAACCGAAAGCTTGCGATTTAAACCTATTTGAAACGAATCGAAATAAAGTTTCATTGGAATCCATAAAGAAACTCGCTTTATTAGATGCAGAAGATATATCTAAACTAAAGGGTATTGAAATATCAAATGCAAAAAGGTACATCGATATTGCAAATAAATATCTTGAGAGTATGAGGATAAAAGAAAGAGGAGAAGATATTGTAGAAATATTACCCCTTAAACAGAAAAAAGAGATTAAAACAAGCGACTTAGCTATAGCATCAAAACTAAAAAAGGTTTCTGTTTTACCAAAATTAAAGATTAAGGAATATCCTCAAAAATTGACTGTTAAAACGCAAACTCCAAAAAGGGGAAGAACCTACCAAAAAACGCAGAATGTTAAGTCGACCAAGAGAGCCAGTTATGGAATTGATATAAAAACAGGTCGAAAAAAACGAACAACTAGCAGTCCATCAATTCTGAAAACCTTTTTCCCTTTAGAAACAATGCAAAAAATCCGTTTTTTGCACTATAAAATTAAGAATTTAGAAGAGGCACTAAGGAGAAATAAAGAGTTCTCCTTTTCTGAGCTTAATTATATTTTAGATTATATAAAAATCCTAAATATAAATTATAAAACCCAAAGTCAAATTAAGATCCTTAAAGAGCTAGATATTTCTAATACTTTCTATGATCCTATAGATAAAAAAGAAATTAAAATCTGGGATTTAATATTCGAGTGTTCGCGCGTGTTATGGATTTCAGCGCAAGCAAATTCAAATCTTTCTAAAAAATACGAAGCAGAAGATTTAATGGAAAATGCAATAGTGGCTATGGTAGAATGTAGTAAGATGTATAAAACTGCTGCATATTTCAGTGCTGCATGTACTAGACAGGAAAATAGAGGTTCAATATTATCTGTTGAGAATCTTGAATTAAATTCTGAAGAATCTCGAATACTTGCTCAAGCCCTTGCTACTACAAGTGAAGAAAATAAAAGAAATTATTCAATGGCTGCGAAACTATCAGCAGGATTGAGCGCATTGACCAAACGATTAGCGTTTGGTAGGAGATACAATACAATCAAGAGAAATCAGTATAGAGCTCAATATCAGTATGACATAGGTAGAGCTTGCCATTTGAAAGCCAAATCCTTATCAGTATTGTCAAATGAGGAAATAAATGAAGAAAAAATAGAAAAATTACAGAAGAAAGCAGTCTATTATTACCAGAAAGCAGAATATTTATGGGAAAACATGCTAAAAGAAACATTAAACCCTGTTGTGAAAGATTGCATAAAAAACAACTTGTCAATAGTTAATGATTATATTATAGATAATGATGTAGAGCTTATAGATGATAACGAAGCATTGAAGATTCAAGATCCGGAACCACTTATAATAGTTCCTGAAAATCTGGCGCCATTCATTCCAAGAACAACTAGTTATTTAACCAAATACAAACAAGCAGATCTTAATTTCGACGCCTATTTACGTTATAAGAATTTAATGTCTGATGTTTTGGTAAACTTTAATAAAATAGATGAGTTAAAAAATACCAAAGCAGGGCTCGGTCGAACTATAAAACAATTAAAGATTTTATATGAGAATAACGATATCGATATTAACAGTTTTACCGAGCTTTTCGAAAAGTATTCGATAAAACTTGAAACCATTGAAAGTGCAATGCAAAACCTTAGGCCTCCTGAGAATAAAAAAGAACACAATAAACTAAAATCACCTTTAATACAAAGTACCGTAAGGTGACTCCTATATTGAAATATATTAAATATCTTAAGACAAGCATAATTTATATCGTGTTAGGAATTATACTAATTTACTATATTTATAATCAATTAGTAGGAATATTCCTGGCAAGTTTAGTTTTCGTAGTATACTTAGTATCTTTTTTAATTTCACTTTCTTCTAAGAGAAGTCTTCTAAGAGTAATTCGAGAATATCCAACTATAAGCGATAAAGAAATTTCTAATAAAATGAAGCGTCCTATAGACGATGTTAGGAATATTCTATTCTCGTTATCTAAAAATCAGAAAAAGAAAAAATGGTTAATAGTGTTTCTGAATAAAGGGTATATATTTCTCAACGAAAGCGCAGTTGAGAATTTTAAACAACTATATTCTATGGGTTACAATGAAAAAAAAATTCTAGAACATTTACAGCGGAACACAAGAATTAAATCAAGAGCTGAAGTAAAAGCTATTGAACTCACACTTACCAATCAAAAAAGACTTAAAAAGGAGTAGTTGCTACTAACCTAAAGCTTTGAATTTCTCTAGTAATTTTCTCTGTTCTTCAGTAACTTTTTTAGGAATTTCAATATTAATTATAATGTATTGGTCTCCCTTACCTCTC
>JAHQWH010000016.1 GCA_029856105.1 Promethearchaeia archaeon
TGCCTGAATCACTATTTAATATCCAAAGGATCATCTTTCAACCTTACCCTTTAATACACTTAAAATTTGAATAGATTTAATTCAATAATCATTCTTTTTGTTTTCTCAATTAATGATATTATTAATTGAATAAATAAATACATGTCAACAAAAAATAATAATTTTCATAAAATTTTTTAAATCATTTAAATATTTTCCAATATTTCGTTATTTTCTTAAATGCACATTTCTTTTCAAGTTATTTAATTAATTTCTAAAACATTTATGGAAAAAGCACTAATCTGAGAGTGGAATAAAAATTAAATCAACTCTTTCCTACTATATTTTAAGAGTTTTTTCCTTTTTCATTCTCTGTTAAACCACCAATTACGACACTAATAAATCCCATAATAAATAGAATGCCTATTATCCATGTAAAAGGTGCAAAAATCTCACTCATAAGAAAGAAAAAAACATCTAAAAAAAGAGCTCCAAAAATCAGTATTACCCCAATTAATACTAACCAAGAACCTAGATCCTTTTTACCCATTAAACCCCCAATTAATACACTAATCATTCCCACAATAGTCAGAATGCTGACTATCCACAAATATGTTATGAAAATACCTCCTAAAAAAATGAAAATATTAAATAAAAAATAAGCCCCGATAAATAAAATAAGACCAATAAATACTAACAAACCTTCTACTTCCTTCTTTTCCATCAAAACTCCCTCTTTTTAGTTTTTTTCAAATCATTGAATGAAAGTCGTAAGATCATTTTCTTCACTTAAACTACCATAAAAAAAAATTATATATATTGTGTAGTCTCCATATTCAAAAGACCACAGACTTACTTTTTAGACTCAATGAGCTTAAACTACGGCAACAATGACGCTTATACTACGCTCCTTTTTCGGGTGTACAATTACTATGTTATTAAACTCATGCATGCAACCAACTGTACCGCATCATCTGTCTTTAGCGTTGGAGCACATATCGTATATTCATTTCCTTCGATCCAGACCCTTACTAGGAGCGTATTTTCTCCATATTTATCCCTGAATTCCGAATCACCTCCTGAGTCTGCCTTCTCATTTACTTTCACTGGCCATCCGTTGATCTCAAGTGCATATTCAAATTCAGAGTTTTCAACCTGAGATTCCAATTGGAGATATGTTGGGGTAGAATCTGGTGGTACGGGCTTTATCTGGATTCCTAGCTCAGCAGTTTTATAATCTTTATTGCCCTCTGCGCTATAGACAACTATGGCTAAGAAAGGAGATTTCATTAAATATATAGCGGTAAGCTCAAGATTGCTAGGAAACTCAGATGGCAGGGATAGTGATATATTATATTTATTAGCTACTTCAACCATCTCATTCAAGGAGACCTCCCTAGAGACAGCGTAAAAATCTGGAGGTTGAGAATAGTTACCAGGTTCCACCGTATTGAGGGCTAATGAAGCGAACATGGACAGTAATATTGCCAATGTCATGGCTATCATAAAAGATTTAGTATTTTTTCTCATCATCTACCCACCTCCAGATGCATAAAACTCATAATCTGTTTCATAAGTCGTAGTATATGGTGGATATGGCCAAGGATACTTTTTGTTGTAAAGAAAAATAAAGACAATAATGTATATAAATATTTTGATCTATACCTTAAAAATCCCCTTATAAATCCCTGTAATAAGTATTTAAAAAACTTCACTAATGTGGGTTTTTCATACATAAAAGATATTGATTCATCATAAGGTTTTGTTAAAAATTATAATTAAGATGCTAAAAAGGGTTTTAATCTAAAACTCATACTTAGATTTATATAAAAAAAAATAAAAAAGGTTAATTATATCCTTTCTACTCTCCAGATTCTTCTTCAGCAGCTAAATCCTCTTCCAATTCTTCCAACGGAACTGGTGCTGAAATATAATAATTAATCAAAAACATTTAAAAAATTTAACATCATATTTTTTATAAAGAAAATCTTATAGGTTTAATTAGATGGAAAAAATAGAAAGACGGATATATGGGTTTCTTTTTCTGCTTGGAGGGGTTTTCTTATTTATTTTTGCGGGATTTAGCTTAATAGATTTATTTTCAAAAACAGTTTTCTATTTTCTTTTTACTTTTGCAATCATAGTAATGCTGTATAGTGTTATTTTGATTCTAATTGGGACTTTTATTATGTCCGTTAACGTGAGAGTAAAAAAAAGCGTTGCTCTTATTATATTTTTAATGGGGATATTAATCGTAATATTATCTATTACAGTGATAATTATATATTCCTTTAACAGCGCTATTATTTTTGAAATTTTTTCAGGTATAGGATTAATTTTTCTCGGAATTAAGTTGTTTTTTCATAAAATAAAGTTTAAAGATGAGAAGAAAAAAAAAAAAGAAAAAAAATATTTGGGATTTTATTATTCATATTAGGGTTAATTATCTCACTTCCATATGGATTTTCACTCATCATGACAATGGTTTCATATAAACTTGAGGTTTTACTCCTTACATTTCCTTTTTTATTATTACCTTTTCTAATTGGAATTATTTTATCAATTTATGCTATATATTCGATAAAAGAGAGAAAAATTAAGGCTGTTTTACCAATTTTGAGTTTTATATTTATCTTATTAATCTTTTTATATATCTTAGTAATTATTTTTCTTACAAGATTTTCATTATGCAATTTGTAACCTTTCATCGCAGCATACGCAGAAAACCTTTTAGCAATTGATACCCAATTTTTATTTTAATTTAAGAGATTAAAAATCTTAAAAATAAAATTACTATTGATACAGTTCAAAAAAACCGTTTTCAAATTTTCATTTTTTTTTTATATATACCTCTTGATTCTACACTTTAAAATTAATTTTAATACACATGAGGTGATGAAAAATTTATCGATTAATAATATTAGAAAGAAATAGAAGTCTTTTTTGGCAAAAAAAATCCAATCATTTTTTGGAACTATGGGATGTGATTTAATATGGAGAGAAGCGATATTTATAGAAAAGTTATGCGTATTCTGGTCATTTTCGGTGGTGTAATCGGTTTTCTCTATGCTTTTTTGAGGATATATAACGTAGAGGATGTTAGTCAGTGGATACAATATAAAGGTATTGTTAGTGTTATTATTGTCAACTGTGGATTGTTAGTAGCCAGTTTTACGATCGTAACAGCTTTGAAACCTGGTAACCCCATTCCGTGGCATTGGATAACGCTCGCGATATTGACAGCGCTTACCGCGATATCTATCCATCCTATACCAGCGTTCTTGATTTTTATAGCAGGCATATTAGAATTAGCAAAGGAGCTTTAGCGATGAAAATGAATAACATAAAGAAATTCATATTTTATAGTGGTCTTGCTGTTCTTGTTTTTTCTTCTATTTACACAGGAGCCCCATTTAACAACGCTCTCATAAGCGATTCTGTTCAGATACAAAATCAACTTGAGGACACACAATATAACTATGATCAAGAACCAAATAGCTCTCCAACTAAAAATAATTATGAAACGATTGAAAGTATTTTTACTCAAAAACTAACAGACTACTCCCAATTAGGTTATTTTCCACAACATTACGAACCATCACTACAAGCTACTTATTACGCCTTATATATTCTTGAAGCAGTTGGGAAATTGGATCAAATCAATCAAACAAGCGTTTTAAATTACATATTATCTCATTATAACGAAGAAACAAGTACTTTCATGGATACATACGCATATAGATATTTGGATTCTAGTTTCCCGTATTTTTATTATCATTTTACCTCAGTTCTACAAGTGAATTGTTACGCTTTATTATCTCTTGACATTCTAGGTAATTTAAGTGTGATAGATAAACAAGATTCAATTGATTTAATTTGGAGTTGCTTTAATCCAGAAGGAACAGAGAACGGGTTTATAGGCCAACCTTATAATCCAAATTTGTCTAGCGGATTTAGAACAGCTTCTATGGAAAATTCCTTTTACGCGATTACCACACTGGATTTATTGATGGACGACTGGAGCGGTTACAGTTCTGAAAGAGCAAAATTAGTTAATTTCATAAACGGATTACAAGAGGATAGTTCATTTAGCGATGATTTCGGAGGTTTTTACAACGATCATAACATGAGTAGCGTTCCTCTGGTGTTTTTTAACGAAGTAAACCTGTTAGCTTCCTACTATAACTTAAAAAGCTTGAGTGCGTTTGATTTAGTTGATACGATTCAAACAAGCAGTTTTCACCAATATTTAACAAATCTATATGACAACATTGAACATTCTTTTCAAATGTTTGACAACGCAGATAACTATGTAAATCTAGTAGGTACTGCGTTAGGACTTGAATTGGCAAATGTAACAGGATTTATCGGGATAGATAAGGATGAAGTTATCAATTATATCCTATCAAATCGAAACGCTCTTGGTAACTGGGATTCTTCTACTCAATACGCTTATCACGAATTAATCGACACGTTTCAAATAGTAAGGTGCTTAAAAGAATTAGGCCTTATTAATCAACTCGATTCGCAGGAAAAAAGTGAGGTCGCAAGTTCAATGGAGTTTTATCGCCAATTTGAGGGGTACTCCCTTCTTTCTAAAGACTATATATCTCTAAATCTTATTTACTCCATTGTAAACTCTTTCAGTTTATTCGGTAGAATTTCTGATTTAGATATATCAGGGTTATACAATATGCTTACTACTAATTACAAGGGAGACCTCGAGATTTATGGCTTCTTAGCTTGCACTAATATGAATCAAGAATATGTTAGATTCAGGTCTCGACCAATTGAATACTTTACTTTAGGTCAACATATGTACACTAATTCAACAGATACGATATTCAATCATAAATTAACTTATATGGCTCTAGACTCTTTACTTAAAATTTATAAGCTCGACGACTTCGAAGCTCAATACGATTTAATGGATATTTATAACCAAATAATTGATTCTCAATATTTGGAGTATAATTACGATAATTTCGGTGCTTTCTTGTTATTTAAGAAATTTGGAACACCAGAACATCAAAATAACTTTATATTTTTCGAGTATAGCTATTACGCGATTAAAACGCTGGAATTAATTGCGAACTACCTCGATTTAGGAGCGCTCGTTAATATGTCTTTTAATCAAGTGGCATTACATGGATTTATCGAGAGAAACATAATCGAAACAGATTCTACTTTGTACTTCAAACCTCAATTCACAACTGACGCACAAGTTACGCTGAAATACACTTATTACATGATTTACATTTTAAAAGCGCTTAACCTTTTTAATTTAGATACCCAAAAAATCACGCAATTCGTATTAGAAAATATGGATTACGGAAACATACTAAAAATCTACTACTGCTACAAGATATCAGAGATTTTAGACCTAAACTTAGACTTCGACTTAATATCTACGCAGAATTTAGTACAAACGGTATTTTCCGACGATTTACACGAATTTTTTATCAGCTCTGATTTTCAAGAAATCGACCAAGAAGCTTTTCTATGGGTGTGCGACTTAGCGATGAACAGTGAGTTCGAAGTTAATTACGACTACGAGGAATCCATTCTATTAGGGGATATAAATACCATAACTGCTTCGTTTTATAACATGATCTATCCCGAATATGGCTCAGATACAACAGTGAGATTTGAAAGTCCTACTTTAGTCGTTATAGAGCTCGATAGACAGTTCAATACAACGTTCCAAATTAATCTAATGGTGCCCGAAGAACCTAAGAATTTTCCTCACATAAACGGCTCTCTTAAAGTCTATAAAAATTCTAAGATGATCGGGGAGGCTCCTGTGTTCTTTTATACGAATATTAATCACGTTATAAACAATTCGTTTAAAAAAGATGGCAACAAAATCAGATTTGATGTCAACATTTCTAGAGCGCTACATTCGGGATATCAACCCGTCGATAGCTCCCAAGTACACGCAGATGTATTTAGAAATAAAGTGTACATTGAAACCATAAATTTTAGCAAAATTGATTTCCCAGACTACTCTAAATTTACTTCATACCACGAAATTAACGGTTCAGGGACTTACACTTACAACGCTTCATTACTTGACGAGTTTTATCCCGAGGGTTGCTGTTTATTTACAATTCAACACATCGTTTCACCTCCATTACCCCCTCCACCTGAAATTAACGGTCCCATCTTAGCCATCATAGGATTAGCTGGAAGCGTTACCGTCGTTGGTGCAACCATGAATATAGGAAATAGAATAAAAAAAAGGGGGCGCAAAAGAGGTATAGAACCAGAACAAAAAAGAAGTGCTCGTGAAATTATAGAAGACGTAGAAAATGTTTCATTCGATAATTGGGACTAATGTTATTTTATTTTTTTTTACTTATTGTAAGTTATATTTAAAAATATTTTTCTTTTAAATAGAATCGTTAGGAATAAAGTGTATGATCGAAGATGATATCAATTCGCACCAATGCAGATTTTGCAACTCGTCATTCTCAGTCGAAATTCTCAAAAAGATCGAAGATAATAGAGATGATGTTTACTGCGAAAATTGCGGAGATTTAATTAAAAGAGTTCAAAGTAAATATAATTTTAATCCTATTAAAATTATTGAAAACGCCTCTAATACCAATACTAAAGATACACCTACTAAGCCTCAAAAAGATTTAGAAAGCAACCCTGACGCTTTACATTACCCAATTGGCCGAATTTTTTACGACACTGATTTCCCACTAATTTTTAAGAGCAATTTCATTATTGTATTTTCTCGCCTTACTTATTTTCATGCGCTACATTTAGAGAGTAAAGGGCAAATCGAACTTGGGGGTTTGGAAGTACCTGAAAATGCCATTAACAACCTCTTTATGTCTATAAGGCATATTCAGGAGAAGCGAATTAAGTCTGAATTCCTAAATAACCTCCATGAAATTTCTAAGGAGGAATTTGAACGCAATCTAAAACAATTACAGGCTAAAATTCAATCCGACCATCAGTATCGGGAAGATTTTATCGTTTACTCCCGGTGGTTAATAAGTAAGGCGTATCTTCTTATCTCTAACGAATCCAATAAGGACAACCTTTCAAAGTTTGATCTAACTATCTATAAGGATATAAAAAATCAAAAAGAATTATTCGAGAGTAAACTAGAACAATTTGCAAATAAACCTACAAACACAACATTCGTGAAGAGAAGAAGTGAATCTAAGAGGATTAAAGAAGCGAGAATTAACTTTGAACGGAATATACTTAATGAATTAAAGAGAATAGCTATTAACTATGAAGATCATGAATTATTATATAAAATAGCAAAGAAGATTGTAAAAAATGCAATTTCACAACCTAATCAACTTTCAATTGACGATTTACCTAGTGGTCGGAAAATAAATCCCAAATACACGGCTTCAGCTTTTATATATTATGGATTAAGGCACACTGATTACAACGATAAGTATGAAAAATACAAGCTATATGGAGTTATGGAATATATTAAGGAGTTTTATTCAGGAAATAAGACTATGTTAAGAGCTTTACAAAGTATAATTCCGTTAATATATAGGTTTCTTTTAGTAGAAAAGAGTAGTATTCTTTACTTTCCAAAATCAAAAAAGTATAACATCGAAGAAACGGTAAAGGAAAGGAGACAGAATCTTTGGATAGAAAATCGTTCAAAAATTTTTAAAAATGATCTAGAGAAACTTATAAATGAATTTAGTAAAGTTTTTGCTAAACAAACTCTTATTAAAAAAATCACTAAAGATCTTTTAAAAGATGCCATATCTGAGCCTAATTCTTTTTCAAAACAAGAAATTCTTGAATCACAGATTAGGTTAACAACACCAAAATATTATTGTGTTGCGCTTTTATTTTTAGCCTATAATCATGAAGATTACAATAAAGAAAAACTAGGAATTTCAAACTTCTCAAGAAAGTATTTTCCAAGCTATATAAAGGAAAATAATTCGACCATTCCTTTTCTTTATAGATTTATTTCACCTGAAGTCAAGGGAAAAATTAACTATATTCCAATCATAAGGTATAAAGATAAATACAAAAAATTTGATGAATTAAGACTTTGGGAAATAGTTAAAGAATTTCTACAAGCCTTTATTGATACAGGGATGAAAAAATATTTGAATCAGGCAAAAAGTCTTTTTTCCTCATCAAAAGAGGGTGGATTTGATCTACAAAATTTAGAAAGTAAGAATCCAAAATTTTTAGCTGCTACTTTAGTTTATTACAGCTTAATTCTCAGTGATAATTTTAATTTCATCTTAAAAGAGAGCTTCTTAAATCATATGAGGAATGCCGAATTTACAATTGGAAATAAGGTTTATAGATTAATTTCAGATTTTAATCCATATGTTCTTAAACATCTTGAAAAGCTTCGAATAAAAAAAAACAAAGAATTCGATGAAAATGAAATAGAAACAGATATAAACACTACAGAGTTAAATACAGAAAAATCAAAAATAGTAATTAGTATCAAAAATCGATCCAATATCAAAAGAGAGTTCTTTCTTCATAAATTATTAGAAATTAGAGAAAAACATAAACAAAATGATAGAAACGATAATGTAATACTATGTGATTTAATTTTAAAATCTCTAGAATTCTACTAAGATTTTAATGCTTTTACTAAAGATGCTCAATTTCTAAGATCATCTGGTTCTCCTAAACAAATTTTACTTCGGTTGAGTAAGAATAATTTATTGGGTAAAAAACAAGATTTAGATAGATTTATTGTAAAATATTTAAATTTTATAGATAGACTTGATACTAGTTTAGAAATTAAGAAATCATATACATCCCTTTTAACACATTATTATGAAGAAAGAAAAAATAGATTCGATGAACATAACAAAGAAAAAAAAGTTAGGGAGAAACAGCGTAGGGCTAAATATGGTGATCTCTTTTTCTCACATGCTGTTAGGGTAGAAAGATTTCTCATAATGCTTGGATTTAGTCCTTTTGACGGGTATGATATTTGGGAAAATAGAGTAATAATTGATGATAAAATTCGTTTATATGCTAATTTTCATCATATTAAGTATGTACCAGAAGAGAGATCAAAAAGAGAATTAGTATTCATCCCCCAAAAACCTCCTAAAAAATATCTAAAAAATACAGATAAATTTTTGTCGCATTCAATGATTGCTGGAATGGAGGGGAATTTAAAAAGAAATGACATCTCTAATATTGTAAGACATAAAATAGAAAGAGAACTTAAGTCAATTCAAAATGTAATCGAATTCAATTCAAAGATTTTAGAAAAAGCTGTTATAACTTTTAATCCAGAACTAATACTTAAATTAAAAGGATGGTCAAAGGAATGTATGAAGAGAGCAATTGATAGGATAAATGATCGAGAATTTTCTTGGGCAAAAGATGTTGAGAAAGGGGTCCCTACAGCCGGCGGTTATGAAAATGAAAGGATTGAACACAGTGAAGCTAAAAGGGTTATTCAAGAAATCTTAGATGAACGAGAAAGAAGAATTTTAGACTAGTTATTATCCCTCTATCACTTGTTCATAAAGTTTATTTGAAAAGATTAATTTTTAAACTTACTAAGTTCAAAATTAGTTTTTTGAAAGACTTAGAACGTAATAATAATACGGTTTCAATATACGAAAGATATTGGAATGAATAAATTGGAAAAATTTAGCATTATTTTTATGTTTCTTAGCCTTTAAATGACTAGCTTTGAATTTTCAATTTAAATAAAAAATTTTGACGAGGAAAATGAGTAAAACAAACAAAATCATTGTTAAGGCCCTTGTGACTGGAGGGAGAGAAAATTTATATTTTATAACTTTTCCCCTAATGCTTCAGGAGGGCCACCTATCGGCCCCGCTGTAGGTCCTACTGGCATAAAATGGAAATTGAATCGATTTCCTATGCAAACATCAAGGACGTAGTGGACGCCGTTAACGAAAGGACCATGCTTTTTAAGGGTTTAACGGTACCCATTAGAATCGAATGCGATCCTGCGACAAAACAGTTTGAGATATTCGTAGAGACGCCAAGTACAGCTTCACTACTTTTAAAAGAATTAGGAGCTGAAAAAGGGAGTTCGAATAGTTCTGAGGAGAAAATTGGAGATTTAACTCTTGAACAGGTAGTTAATGTTGCTACCGCTAAAAAGGACATCTTTTTAGATAAAACCTTCAAAACTGCTGTAAAGACCGTAATTGGGACGGTTTTGTCAATTGGAGCCACAATAGAAGGTGAGGACCCGCGAGTAATTCAGAAAAAGATTGAAAATGGAGAATATGCCGACATGATAAAGGGGGAGATGTAAAAAATGAAAATTGATGATAAGCTATTAAAAAAATCGTTAGATGCTGCAATTGAACATTCGACTATTAAAAAGGAAGGCTTTAAAGATAAAATCAGGAAATTTGACGAATCAATTGACCTCATTATGAATTTGAAAGACATTAACCTCAAAGATCCTAAACAGAGGATCGATAAGGAAATAATACTACCTAATAACATAATAACTAAAGATAGGCCTAGCATCTGCGTAATTGCATCAGACGAGATACTTCTTGAAGCTAAGAATCTTGGACTTGAAACGATGGATAAAGACGGTTTAATCAAACTAAATAACGAAGAAAAAAAGTATAAGAAAAAATTTGTAAAGAAATACAATTTCTTCGTAGTAGAAGACAAAATGATGCCAAATGTAGCTCGATATTTAGCGAGATTCCTTGGACCACTAGGTAAAATGCCGAAACCTTTCCCTAGCGGATATGGGATTATTTCCAATCCGAACGATTTAAACGTGGCAATTGAGAGATATTTAAAAGTTATTCGAATTCAATTAAAGAAGCAACCACTTATTCAAGTGAAAGTAGGAAAAAAATCTATGGACAAGGATAAAATCTTTGAAAACATGAAAGCTATCGTTGAGTATATTGCTGATCAGATGCCTCATAAATATAACAACATTAAATCTATATTTTTAAAAACTACAATGGGACATCCAATAAAAATTGATGAACAGTTTTTGAAGGGTATAGAGGTGTAAAAAAGTGATCAGAAAAAAAGAAATACATCAATGGAAATTGGATGAAGTCGTTCATTTAGTTGATTTGTTTAAAAACTATAAAACTGTTGCTGTAATAGAAGTTGCGAGATTAAACGACAAACAAATTCAAGAGATGCGAAAAATCTTAAGAGGGAAAGCAGTAATAAGAATGTCAAAAAAGAAGCTTCAACTAAGAGCCGTAGAACAGTATAAAAACGAGTCTAAAAAAAAAAACTTAGAAGAACTCGCCGAAAAAATTCCAGGACAATCCGCATTATGTTTTATCAACATAGATATCTTTGAATTAATGAAAATATTTAATGAAAATGAATGGATGGTCTCTGCTAAACCTAACGAGATAACACCAGTAGATATTTGGGTTACTGAGGGGGACACAGGATTGCCCACGGGACAAGTTATCAGTGAATTGAACATGACGCTCCGACTTCCAACTAAAATCCAGAACGATACGATTTGGGTTAGAGAAGATACGCGAACGCACTCAGCGGGAGATTACGTTGATGTAAAACAGGCAGCAGTCTTAAAGAAGTTAGGTGTAGCTCCAATTAAATCGCTTATTAAAATTTTTTACGCGTGGAGCGACGGTGAAATCATTCCTGAGGAAATTCTATATATGGATATGGAACAATTCCAACAAGAGCTTGCATCTGCCTACTTCGGCGCACGAAGCTTAGCTTTAGAACTAGGTATTGTCGATAACGAAACGATTGAACCATTAATCCAAAAAGCACACCGAGAGGCTCTTGGAATCCTTTTTGAATTACCTGTTTATTTTGACGATATGAGGGATGAATATATCCGAAAAGCCGTATCAAATGCTAGCACTATTAAGGCTATAGTACTTGGAGAAGACCTTCAGATTCCAACTAAGAAAGAAGAAGACAAAAAAGAAAAACCTGAAGAAGATGAGGAAGAAGAAGTTGGAATTGGAGGCTTATTTGGTAATTAAATTAATTTTTTTAAATAAAATAAATAACCACAAATTTTAATTATAATTGGATAAAAAAAAAGAGGTATAAAAAGATGGAATCAATATATGCTGCGTTACTGCTTAATAAAGCAAATAAAAAGATTACAGAAGCAAACATCGAAAAAATCTTAAAAGCTGTAGATGTAACTGTTGACAAAGCTCAACTTACAAAAGTAGTAGCAGGGCTTAAGGAGGCTGACATTGAAACAATAATCAGTTCTGCCGCCGCAGCTCCAGTGATGGCTGCTCCGGTTGCTTCTTCAGCGTCTGCAAAAGCAGCCCCCAAGAAAAAGAAGGAAGAAAAGGAAGAAGAAGTTGAGGAAGAACCTACGGGAATTGGCTCGTTATTTTAAACGGGTTAAGACTCTTCAGCAAAACAAAGCAAAAATTATTTCAAAATTTTTTTAAATTATTTTTTTCTACTATTTTTTAAACAATAATGTTTTCGAATTGTAAAGAAACAAAATATCTGCTTAAGTGAACTTATTAAATCAAAAAGTTTTTTTTAAATTCATTTTTTTTTAAGTTACATTTCTCAATTGAGAAACTTTTATTTTAATAAAAAAGGATTATAGTCACTAAAAGTTTTGTGTTGATAAACTATGGCCGGAAAATTCCTCAAGTTCTTCTCTCCTTTTGTACGGGTAATGCCTGAACTCAAGCAGCCCCAGAGAGAGGTAAGTTTCAAAGAAAAGTTAATGTGGACAGGGCTTGCACTAATAATCTATTTAATAATGTCAAATATTCCGCTTTATGGTGTAAATGCTGCCGCTACCACAGATTATTATTATTGGTTAAGAGTTATTTTAGCAAGTCAGAGAGGTACGCTTACAGAATTAGGTATAGGACCAATAGTAACGGCAGGATTAATAATGCAATTACTCTTAGGTTCCAAAATCATAAAAGTTGACATGAGCGATCCATACGATAGGGCTATGTTTAGTGGTTCTCAAAAAGTATTCGCAATGTTTTTGACTGTGTTCAATATCGTCGCATATATAATCGGAGGTGCTTTTGGACCGTTAACCATTCAAAGTGGAACGTTTATCTTTTTGCAATTACTTTTTTCTGGAGTCATCATTATCTTACTTGATGAGTTACTACAAAAAGGTTGGGGAATTGGAAGCGGAGTCTCCTTGTTTATTGCTACTGGTGTTGCGGGACAAATATTTTGGAATTTATTTAGTTTTGTTGAAGTAAGTGTTAATGATGGTGCAAGAGGAATTGTTGTTGCTTTCTTTCAATCTTTGACGAATCCTAATATAAATACAGCTGAATTGTTTTGGAGGCACGACGCATTACCTTCTCTTTTTGGAGGAATTACAACTTTAGCCATATTCCTAGTAGTTATTTGGTTCGAGTCTACTAGAGTCGAAATCCCGTTAGCCTATAAGGGATATAGAGGTTTTAAGGGGAAATATCCGATGAAGTTACTGTATGTTTCAAATATCCCCGTTATTTTAGTTAACGCCCTATACGCCAACTTTCTATTTTTTGGACAAATTATTGCTGGACCTAATTCTGGTTTTAGAAATGCCGATACTATATGGTTCCTTGATTTAATAGGCCAATTCGAAAATGTTTCAGGGGGAGGGGCTGGTGATTATTTAGTCCCCCTACCAGGGTGTTTACTTTATTACCTTACACCTCCTCAAGGATTGCTGCAATTAGTAGCTGACCCCTTTAGAGCAATAATATATCTAATAATATTTATATTTCTGTGTATCATGCTCGGCCGTGTTTGGGTCGACGTCTCAGGGCTTGCCCCGCGCGATATCGCCCAACAAATATTAGATTCTGGGATGCAAATTCCCGGATTTCGAAGTTCAGATAAAATCATTGAGAGAATATTAAAACGATACATCCCAACACTAATAATTTTAAACGGTATAATAATCGCAGTAATGAGTTTCTTCGCCGATTCTCTAGGTGCATTGACTTCAGGCACGGGACTCTTGATAGCTATAGGCATCGTCCATCAATATAGCGAGTCTATCGCTAAGGAAATGGCAGCACAACAATATCCGGGCATGCGTGCGTTCTTAGGTATGGATTGATGAGAATCTTATCCAAAAGAAATGGCAACATATTTTTTTAATAAAAAATTTTAATCTGAAAAGTTTAAAAAATTACTAAGATTACTTCATTATAATCATGCTTTTATTAATTGCTCAAGAATCAAATGCTTTTTTAGATTGGATTAGCTTCCCGCCTGGGTCCATGATATTTATATTATTAATGGCTTCTATTACATCATTAATTAGTGTTGGACTAACCAGATGGTTAATTGATACTGATGAAATTAATCGAAAACAAGTTATATCAAAGGCTCACGACGAAGAAAAAGCGAAAATTATTGAATTAGCTGAAACGGACCCAGAAAAATATAACAAGTTAAGAAAAAGGTGGGAACGATTGGATTCGATGTTAAAACAATCACAGCAGAAAATGGCTTTGAGACGTATGTTGCCCAGTTGCATAACATTCGTTCCAATGATAGTCCTATTTACATTAGTAAGAGGAATATTCGGGAACAACCCCGTTGCGTTGTCTCCAATGAATGCTAACGATGTAGCGCTCATAGGGAACATGATGGCGGCTACTACGGGTTCTACAGTATATTCATGGACCGCCCTTGTGTATGGCGTTGGTAGAACTCTTGGATTAGAAGCTGGTTGGATAAATTTTACTGCTTGGTATTTTCTATGTAGCTTTGGTGTGAACACGCTTGTTCAGAGAATTTTTAAATTACAAACACAAGCATCGGGAGGAATGGGGCAGATGATGGGTGGTGGGAAAGCTAAATCTTTGGAATTTCCTAAAGTTTAAATTAATAAAAGATAATTTTTGATTCTATTACTTTCCTTATTTCTATAAGTAATAAAGCGCAGACAGAGGGATTCGAACCCTCGGATGCTTTCACACACCGGCTTTCTGGGACCGTTTTTCCGCTCCAAGCCGGCGCCGTACCAGGCTAGGCAATGTCTGCAAAAAAAAATTAGCGCTAACGGCGCACAATGGCGACGCTCAGCAATATTTCTACTTGTATGGATTTTTAGAAGTTAAATAATTATTTTGTAGGAATGGAAACTGTCTCTTTCATTTTTTTTTCTAATTTTGCTTTTTTAATAGCAGTTTCAACGTTCTCATGTGAAGCACCTTTTTTGATTTCAATCGTGTCTGCTATCGGTTCTATATGTCGGTAATTAACCCTTCTTCGGCGAATTCCCAAACCATCAACTAAAATATAATTTTTATCGATGATATCGACGACAACGCAATATTTTCCCGCTTCCCTTCCCATAGTTTTGACGCAAACGCGTCCTATGTCATATACACTCATTTAATTCGTCACCAAATTAATTTTAATAAATTTATCATCACTGAATTTTTTAATTTTCAGAAAAGATAAACGATCTATCGTAAATTAAGGAATAATTTCAATTATAAATTTTTTATGATTTTTACGAAGAAAAAGTTTAACTAAAATTTTTTAACTCAGATAGGATTTTCTCTAACACTTCTTCAATAGAAAAATTTTCTGTGTTAATAATTAAATCAAAAAGTTCGTTAATCGAATTCTTATCGCTTAAATCAATGTCATAGAGTTTTTTAAAGCGTTCCAATTCAGATTTTTCCCTTAAAGTTGTTTCTTTTAATTTCTCTTCGAAAGATGTTTTTTCTCTCTCTGACATTCTTTTAACACGTAATTCTAACGGACAAGTTAGGTGTATTCTAAAATCTGCTATGGATTTGAGAATATATCCGCTTAATTGGCTATCAATAATAATATTACCCTTCTTTGCCATGTTAACGACTTTATTATCTAATTCATTGTCAATATCAGGATGAACTTCGACATAATTCGTATATTCTTCTAAAGACATGTTCTTTTCTTTTGCAAGATCTCGAAACGCTTGTCCCGTTGAATAGTAGACTATCCCGAGGCGTTCTGCCAGTAATCTAGCAATCGTAGATTTTCCCGTCCCATGGAGCCCAGATATCGCAATTATCATTTTTACATTTCTCAAAATTGAATTTAGCTATTAAAAGAAATTAAAACCAGAAAATATTTAATATTTTTGAAATTCCAAGATCGGATTAACTTTCTGTTTGCCACACAGATTCTTTTAGTAAAGTTTGCAAACATTTAGCACAGTACCTTCCGCTTTCAGGTCGATTTGCTCTTCTGGAAACCTTATTTGTTTTTTTCATTTTCGCTGGTCTTAATCTTGGTACAGCTTGAAGAGTTTTTTTGCAGATGGCACATTGAGCCTTACTAGGCTTTTTTCTCCAATAGTGAGAAACAGTCTGAGTTCCAGGAGTTTTCAGCTTTTTTCGTTTTTGAGCCTTAGATCTAAGTCCCGGTCTTGGCAAGATGCATTACCTTTAGTTTTCCAATTTATTCAATTTGAAGTGTTTATTGATATGGTGTTAAAGCATGAAAACTTAATTAATTTTATTATTTTAGCTATTTCCCAAGATTCAATTTTTTTGCAAAATTAAGGTACAATACATACAAATCTTCTGCTATGGAATCTCTATAATTTTTATTATTAACAATTTTTTCTTCGTTTTGTAAGACTTCTTCAAAGATTTTTTCCAATTTTATCTTGTCTAATTCTAAACCGGGAAACCTATCAAAATTTTTCTTCAAATCTTTAAAAAGTCCAAAAGTTAGTTCGTTATTATCAAAACCATCTAATTTTAGCGCGTCTAATAGCGTTATAAAAGAAGCCGTAATTTCCGAACTAATCCCTGGAATTTCAAGAATAGAAGAACTAAGTGATTCCGAGAATTGGCTAGTAGAAAAGTTAAGAGAAGAGATTTTGTTGATAATGTCAATAGCTTTATAATAATCTTCAGTAAAATTCATGTGATTCAATAATTTCGAAAGGACTATATTGTGCTTATTTAACGATATGTTAAGCTCCAATAAATCGTTCGTAGCACTCTTGATCGATCTTTGAAAAAATATTTCTTTTAAAATACCTTTTTGATATTTTAGATTTAAATTAAGTATTGTATTTACTATTGCAAATATTTCAGATTCAAGCTCAGGTTTATTTTCAATGGAGTTTTTTTTGCGATTTGTCATTTCTCTAAAGCTAGTAATGCTATATTATAAATGTAGGGCGTAAGAAATAATAAAATACTGCAATTATTATCCCAATTGCTAATGACGAGATGAACACGCGAAAAGTGGATGAGTTAGATAATTCTCTAATAGCAAGGGTTATTAATATAGGAACCCATACTGCAATCGTTAAGGCGTCAATAAGATGAAGCACCGTCCAAGTTGGGGACGCAAACATAGGATTGAGTAAATTTGGATCAAACGGAAAGAGACTAGGAAAAATAATATATGGGAAACCAATTAAAATTATTAAAATCTCAATACTATTTATTAATAAATAGGGGGCAAAAGCGCACAACATCATCTTAAATTTTGAAGCTTGTTGTTGGTGCAAAGTTCCTCCTTTATAGATGCTGAAAGGACTCATCTCAGCTTGACTGTATTTTTCTTTTCCTTCTTTTTTTTCTCCAAAACGCGCTTCTAACCTTTCTGAAAAATCGACAGCAACATTTGCGCCTTTAGTAAAAAACCATATCAATATGAAACCAAAAATAAAATAAAACATAAATCCAAATGCAAAAAAGGCTATAAAAGCGGCTAAATCTATAAAAAACCTACCAAGGCTAAAAGGCGGTATCGTTTGAATATTAATATGTGAAAAAAAGGCTAAACCCATGAGTCCATAAATGAGCGAATTAAATAGTAAAATTTTATATCCTGGGGCGCCTTTCCTCTTATGGTTTATGTTCCAAAAAGCCCTATTTGGCTTAGTAAACAACCAAAGTATTGTAATATACCAAGGGGTAGGAGAAATGAATTCTTCCTCAATACGCTTAAATATAGAAAAATTTTCTATCCTTTCACTTCTAAGTCGTTTACCACAAAAAGCACACACGAACGAGTCGGTTCGATTATAGTTGCCACATCTAGGACATCTATTAGATATGTTTGTTGACATGGTTATTTAGCACTTACTAATTTTTATATTTATCATATAATTGTAATCATTTAAAAATTTCTTTAAAGATAGCATTTTTTTTGAATTTAAAGGCACTAAAAAGTTAATATTAACTTAAAAATTATAGAATTTCGTAAAAGTATAAATACAGAATACAAATCTAATTAACATTCAATTAAATAATGGTTCTCATATTTTAAAATTTTATAGCTTTTTTCTGTAAATAGTTTAATTAATTCTAAATTAGTTCGTGTGTGACTCGTAATTTCAAATACTTTTATACTTGATGGGGCTTTAGCATAAGCCATTAATGGAATTAATTGATCACTAAGGTATTTATCAACAGGAATGTCGTTTTGAATGTATTTAATCATTTCTTTAGCAGCAATATTACCTAATTTTTCTGATGAAAGTCTTTTTTCCCCTAAAATAGTACCTGTTGATACTATTGCTCCGGTGTTCGAATAAGCCCATAAACAAAGGCCAACTCCAGGACTCAATGAATTTACCCAAACAACTTTGATGTCTGTCTCTATCCCTAAAGTTTTATTTATTTCCATGTTAATAGATTTCTTAATTCGATTCGCAATGTTGTTTCCATTACGTTTTAGATGATTTGTCAGGACAATTTCCCCTTTGATTAGATCGACATCCCCTAAATTAGTAAGATTAATAGGTTTAAGGTTATTTTTTGGAGGAATTATCGTACAATTAGTCTGAGCTCCTCCCTTAGGATAAAATCCAAACTTTTTAATTTCTATATTAATTGTCAATCCAGATTTTTTAAATATTTGATAGATAACATTAGTAAGGTAATTTAAGCTAGGTGCCCATTTACCAAAAGTACCTCCTCCTTCGAGTATAATATTAATTTTATCCTGTTGAACTATTCTTAAACACGCAATTTGAATTGGTTGGAGTAATAGACCTATGCTTGCTGCTGTATTGATTTTTACATGTATTTTACTTTTTAAAGATTTAATATTTGGAATAAAAGTAATTTCTTCAGTTCCAACATTGCAATTGCTTAATTTACTATTGGTTAGATTAGCAAGGGTTTTAAGGCCGAGTAAGTGTTGTAATCTTAAACCGGGTTTAGGGCGATTGGCACGAATATTTCTTATTCTCAGTGGTTTGTTAAATAGAACGGAATATCCCGCGCTAAGACGTAGGATTGCTCCCCCTCCTTCTCCAAACGATCCATCAATTTCTAAAAAATCGCTTCCATTCAAAATCTATCTCCTTCATATAATGATTTTATACGTTGGATACCACCGTAACCTTCTATTAAATTTACGACTTCCTTAGGCACTAATACCGTCCAATTTCTATTTTCTTTGCTTATTAATTTTCTTACATTTGTTGCGTTATATTTTTTCTTAAAAATTTCTAATTTCTCTCCTACAATAAACCCCTTATTTTGAAAAAGTTGTCGAACCCAATCGCTATTGGAATATATCGTATCAAAATCGCCTACTATTGAAATAACATGGTCCACCCATTTGTTTGCGTTAAAAATATCAGGAATTGCAAATATTTCGAATCTATCTGGGATAATATTTCTCACTTTTAAGGCAGAATTTATGAAACTTACTCTTTCTTCACTAGTAAAGGGATCTGTTTTAGTTTTAGATAATTGAGAACTTCCTATTCCTATTTTAATTTTTTTATAGCTTTTAAATATTTTATTTAGCACATAAATATGACCGTGATGTAATGGTTGAAACCTTCCAATAAATAACGCAGTATTTCTTTTCGAACTTGTTAATTTAGCTTTATTATTGTTGACCTTAAATTTTATAACTAAGTCCGTATTAAGTAGTTTTTTCCATATCGTTTTTGTATAATCAATTGTTTTTTCATTCTGTAGGAGTTTTGTCAAATCAGATTGAGTGTAGAAACGACTTTCGCTGATTTGTAATTCGTTTGGATTGGGTTTTAGCTGCACATTATTTTTTACTAGTCCTAAAAATACATAGGCAATTTCAGTTGTATTCTTATTTTCCTTTGTATTTAAATCGTAAAATAATAGTTTGTCAATCGCTATCGGAGGTATACCAAACTCCTCTTCAAGCTCTCTCTTTGCTTCCTCTTCAATATCTCTCAGAGTTAAATTTCTTTTATATATAACGTGCCCCGAGGCTGAGTCTGTAAAATATTCGGGAAAAGTTTTTTTATTTTTACCGCGTTTTTGAACAAGGTAGAGTATTTTTTTGTCAGGAGTAATAGAAACTATAAAAACGCGTGTTATTAGATGACTAATTTTCTTTTCGTGAGCCTCTTCCCTTTCCAAGGGGAAGATGTATTTTGAAATTTGTCCTGAGTGCAAAAATCTAATATTATTCTCCGAGATACATGCCAAGATTTCTTTTTCCATATTCAAAGCCTTTTTTAAAAACTAAATAAAATTTCGTCTCCCAATTCAATTCCTATTTCTTTAGCTGCGTTCCCTAGATTTATCGAAACTTCGAGATAACCGGATGAACCTTTAACGAATAATATTGATTTTGGTGGCACTGATTCAAAATGAGATGTAAATTTCCCACGATATTCTTGATTTTTATATAACATGACAATTTCTTTACCGTGCTCTAAAACAATTGAAGTTCCCAATATTCTATTTTCTTGTAAGGGGATGTTTGTTGTTAAATTACCAAAAGTGTCTATATATTGAATAATACAAGTTATTTTTTTATTTTTCGGAGAAATTTCGTACTTGAAAGGGTATTTCACAAATTTTGACGGATTAAAAGAAGGACCAAAATTATTCAATGGGACATTTTTAGTAATGTAGGCTCCGATTGGTGCCATTATGTCTCTTCCATGAAATATTTTTGAGATTGGTTTAAAGAAATAATTTTGATTTTCAACGGTTACACATTCAACAATATCGTCTGGAGAAAATACATTACTAAATATACCATTATCAGGGCCGACAAAAAATTGATTATTAACGTTTTTAATTGCTACAATCTTTCGGGAACTACCTACTCCCGGATCGACTACAACGATAAAAACAGTATCTTCAGGATAATATTTATGCGTTGTTTTAACAATATAGGAGGTTTCTATAATTGAGAATGGAGCGATATTATGAGAAATATCAATAATTTTTACTTTAGGATTAATTTTTAAGATTACTCCTTTCATACTAGCTACATAATGGTGCCCTTTCGCTCCAAAATCTGTAACTAATCCAATAATCTTTTTATCCAATTTTACCATTTTATAGAAATTTTAGTGAAGAAATTGAAAAACGATTAAATCATTTTTTTTTTATATTCCTCATCAACTTTATAAAATTCCTCAAGAGCTTTTGATTTCAAACGATACTCTTCTTCTTTATTAAAATCAACTAATTTCTTAGAAAGTTCGCTAGCTTTTTTATAAGAAATATATGCTGAATGAAAATTTTCGTTCCTGAGGAAATTTCTTGCCTCTTGAACAAGTTTATCCCTTGCTTTTGATACATCTGGAACATCTTCCGAAAAAGAAGCTTTCTCCTTTAAAGATTCAGCAATGTCAATAACATATAATTCTTCAGCAATTTCAGCAGCTCTTTTGAAGAATTTCGCGGCTTTTTCGTATTCTAAAACCTTCAAGGCTTCATCCGCCGTATTATAATACTCCGAGACTTTTTCGTGTTCTCCGTCTTCAATTTTTTTTAATAATTCTTGAGCAATTTTTCTTTCTTGTTTCCCACCACTCAACATAAATTTAGTTATAGTAATAACGCTATCTTTTAAAGCATCTGGTTTTAGGATGTCGATTAATGGTTCGAGGTGTTCTAAATAAATATCTTTTAAGAGCGGTTCAAATTCTTCTGAACTCATTTTTAATAAGCTTAACCCTAAAACTTCAATTGCTTCGGCCCCTTCCTTAAGAGCAGATCTGAATTTCTCAGGTTTATCGTTTTCATTTAACAATAATCCAATAATAATCCCAGAAGCCTTTCGAGCTAATTTTCCTTTAAATTTATAAACATAAGAAAAAATTTGATTTTCTTTTAATTTCAACAAGTTGTACTCGTCTTTAGAATGATCTAAATTAAGCCTTAGAAATAAATCGTTTGTGATTTCAAAATCGGATTTAGACTTATGATAGTAACCTAATACGCTGTAATCGGCGTCTAAAGGTAATAATATTACAAAACTTCCTGTTGGCATTTTTAAAAACTCCTTTTTCTCTTTGTTGAGGATATAAATAAAGTTTTATCATAAAAAAAACTATATACTTTACGGTTCTTTAATGCTAATAATCCTATTAGTTTCTTCTCTTATAGATTGAATAACATTTAATAATTGAGCGTAATATAAGTTATTAGAAACCGCTTTAGCAGCTTGTCTTATTATTTCAATAGCTTTCTTTTCTTCTTCAGTTATAGATTCAATTGATTTTTTTTCATATAGTTCTTTTATCTTAGCGTTAAAATCATCTGAAATCTCTTGCATGTTTTCACTAGATTTCATGCGAAATTGTTTAAGTACTTCTACTATAAGTCGGATATTCTCGCTAACAGAAATTGTTTCTTCAGAAAATTTTTGTGACATATTCTGAATGGCGGTGCTCATTTGAGTGATTTGAGCGATCGTACCATCTAGCGAAGTTGTAATCTGATTTATTTTAGTAATCATGTCATCCAATAATCTTTCTGTCATTTTTTTATCAACTCTCAATGATTATATTACATTATTTATACTATACATTATTTTGAGATATTTGTTTCATGGATTTTACTGAACTAATTGCTTCAGAAAGAAGTAAATTAACTGTATCTTGGTTAAGTACTTCTCCAGACAATTTTGAGAATTCTTCTAAATTTTTTACGAGCGTTGCAAGAGCATCTAATCCTAATCCTTCCTGAATTTTCATCAATTCAAGTTTTGTAGTCTCTCCAATATCTTTTAAAACGTCAATATGTTTGCCCTTCGTTACTTCAATTTCCTCTGAAAATTCTTTTAACTTTTCATCTAGATTGGAGATTTTTTGGTCAATATTTTGATTTAACCCGTCTAAAGAAGTTTTCAATCCTTGAATTGCTTTACCAAGTTGGGCTATTCGCCCGTAAATTGAATTCAGAAGGTCAGTAAGCATTTCGGCCACTAATTTTTACACCCATTTGATTTTTTTTTTTAATATTATGTATAATATCATTTTTTGATTTTATAAATATAACAGAGCACACCAATAAAAAAATTTTTATTATTTTGAGCTTTTTGACTTTATAATATAAGGAAAATAAAAAAATTATTTAAAAAAACAGTATATTAATTAAGCACAGGGCCATTAGCTCAGCCTGGTTAACGGCAATTAGAGCAAGCTTGGCCAACAAGCGCAGGTCTTATAATTGACTCACGATCAGACAAAATTTATAAAATTGATCGTGACAGTAGATGCCTGAGAGCCGGGGTTCAAATCCCCGATGGCCCACTCTTTTCCTTTTTTCAATATCTCAAAAGCAAATTATTTGATATCTCCCGTTGCTTTCAAACCCTTAATTAACAAAGCAATTAATAATTCTAATCCTCGAATATTATCTTTAGTATGAACTTTAGAATCTGGTGTAAATTTTTCATGATATTTCAAGGTAATATACTTTAAAGAGGGGTTCTCATTGTACCATTTTAATATTGATTCTTTCGTATCAAAATGAAAAACTTCCATTTTATTTAAAGTTTCAAAAAAATCGTCGTCTTTCCATACTCCAAAATGAGCTAAACAAACGGAATTAAACTCGCTTTTTAAACTTCTTAGCTTCTCAAAAGTTTTTAATATTTCAGATTCGATAAAATCGGGCGGAACAAACTCGGGGATGGCAGTTTCTGGATCAAATCTATCAATTATTGCGTCTCCAACGAAGATATTTTTGTTTTTACGTTCTAATATTGCTATAGAATCCTGAGTATGACCAAAAAAGTTCATTATCTCGAGTTTTAAACCGTTAACATCAATTATATCTCCTTCTTTCAATGGAGTAACATTATCTATAGGGTTCACATTGTATCCAAAGTCTTTATTTAACTTATCAGGATTTTTCAAGTTATCTATTGCTCTTTCGGAAGCTAATAAATTTTCCTACCCCTTGAACATGATCAAAATGAGAATGAGTCAAAATTATTTTATGAATGGGGAACAACCCGAATTCTTTAATTTTTTTTACAAATCTCCTAGCCATTAAATCTGAAGGAGTATCAATCATTACTCGCATATTTTCATTTTCAATTATATAAATTGCGAGATTTCCATTCATTCTATACAGCTCGGCATCAATTAAATAAGTGTTTTCATTAAATTTTCCATCAGAATTGATAAAGACCATTTAAGATTCCTCCAATTTACTAAAAATTCATGATCGTATAAATTAAATTTTAGTTAAAAGATAATTTAAATGTTATATTTTTTGAAAAAGAACAAGACTTACATAAACCAAATAAGTTTTACTAATTATAGAGCCATAGGCTATTTATCTAAATTAATAGATATTAAATTCAGAACCCACTTTTTAATTTGCATTATATTTTTAAGTAAGCCCGCGACAAAACTATCTGGAAAAGGTTTTTCTTGGTCGAAAGTTTGAACTGTGCTCATCCACTTATTTAAAGCTAATTGAACCAAACTGGCTCCTTCTGCCTCCATGAACATAGGTACAACTGCCGCGCTTTCCCGGGCATCTCCAATGGCAAAATAGACTTTTCGATTAATATCTTTTAACATAACGAAGTTTACGCATTCATCTAGTTTCCTTTCAACTAGAATAGTTTTAAGGATGTCAGTTTTCATTGAACTATCTTTCGTTAAAAATTTTTCTTTTCTATTCTTTAGTTTAGGCTGAACACTGGTGATTAATTTATCCCCACTACTTCCTTCAGGGAAGTATTTTGTAATTCTCAAAGAATTCTCTAGAGTTTCGATCTTTATAAATTTCTTAGTGTTTGAATATAGTATAGCCTGAGAACCGCCTTTACTTTCAGAGGTAGATAGTTTTATAAAAATATTTCGCATTGCAACAGTATTACTCGTATGATACGCTAATTCAAATAATTCTCGTAAAGTTACTGGTTCATTGTTTTCTTCGATTTGTTTAAAAGGCCATTGAGTTGATATGACATTATTAAATTGATTTAAGAGTAAATTTTCTACCATCGTTAATAACCCTAAATATTTAGTATAATATTGTTCTTCTAGTTTTTATTATTTAGTATTGAATAATTATTATGTCATCGTAATTTATTATTAAAAGCGGTATTATATCTTTCCTAACTTAAATTGAAATAATATTAGAAAATTATTATTTTTGAGTTATTTGATCGTAAGCTTTTTCAAACCTCTCAACAGCAGATATAATATCTTCTGATGTTGCCCCAATAGCAGCGTTCAATACGATATATGGCGTTATATATTCAGTACTACATGTCCCAAATATGCTTTCTTCGGGATTATATACTCGTGGACCAGTGACTCTTAAGTTATATAAAGCACCTCCTAAAGCGAATAACTGTTCTTTTTTCAAGTTATTTAAAGATACGGCAACAGCTACTGGATTAAACACATCGAGAATTTTTTCGTTGATTTTTTCGGCAACTCCTTTTAATTTACTTTCTAGTAATTTTCGATTATGTTGTTGTTCTTTTAAGAGTTTTTGGTACCCTTCTATTCCTAAAGATAACATTGATATAAGAAAGTTCACAATTGGAGCCGCAGAAGCACGACCTGCGTAAGCTTGGCTGATTTTGGTTATAATTTCTTCGCTTGGAGATGCGATTATAGCTCCACCAACAGGAGTAAGAACATTTTTATCAGTTGATTGAATAATTGCATCCACTTTTCCAGCGTCGATACCAACTCGGATTAATTTCATCCATTCCGGACTTTGTACACCATAGGCGTTAATAACTATATGAACCAGATCGTTTTTTTTAGCAAACTTGCTAATCTCTTTAATATTGTCGTGTTCTCGAGGAGGAAAAAAGCTTGTTAAAGATATTACAGCAAAACAATCACTATCTAAACTAGCTTCAATGTCTTCGATCGGTATTCTAACTGCATCCCCAAAAATTTTCCCTTCAACGGTTTTTATTCTCATTCCCATTAAATTAATTGCTTTTATTAGAGATTTGTGGTCAATTTGAGGAACAATTACAGTTCTTTTATTTATTAATTCTTTTTTATTCCAATTAGGTTTGAGAGCCCCTAGACATAAAGCTAAAGACATACCAGTGCATTGAGGGACGACTATTGCTTTCTTTATGTTTAACATTCCAAATTTTCTAAGGAAATTAAGAGCTAAATAATTACTGAGTTCATACATTATAGAACCTCCAGGAGCTTTTGGTTGAGGGGCTGTTAAGAATCCACTTCGTCCTATCCCGTGACAAAATCCACTTGAAGATTTTAAGTGTAAACTCGATGCAATTCTTGCTTCACGCTCTCCTACTCGAGAAGCTTTATCATCTTTGTCTGTATCCATATTTGAAAGCATTTGAAGCAAAAATTCGATTTGACCTTCACTCCAAGGCTTTTGAGGGACAATTCTTTGCTCAAAAAGCGTTTTTATTGGTTTTAAGAAATTATTTAAAACTAACTGCCCTCTATCTAACATATTTTGTGGAATTGATGTGCTCTTAAAATAATCAATAATTTTATTAAAGTCAAACATAAACTTCCCTTGAAATTACTTAAATTTTGAGTTTGGCGGCCCCCAGGGGGATTTTCTCGAAAAGAACAAATCTCTTTCCATATCGAACCCCTATCCCTCCGCAGGATAACTGGGTTTGAAGCCCAGCGTCAGAGACCACTTATCGTATGAGATCGAAATGATCAAATCAAATTCCGACCGCCGGGGGCCAAATTATTTATTATAGAGATTTACTGTTAATACTTAATATTTATAGATTTAAATGAATTTTATGTTTATTTTAAATTTTCGATATTATCCAATTATTCTATCTTTAATGTCTTCACAATTTATTCGTCGACATCCAGGTGTCATTAATCCAAGATTATAGATTATGTCAATATAATTGACTATAATATGAGATGTCGCGCCAAATATGACGTATTTTTTATTTTCTGCGGATCTGTAATTAAATTTACCTACTCCAATTAGGTCTCCTTTGAGATCGTAAGTCCTTTCTTTGTAGTTTTTTTTATTCGCAAAAAAAGTTATTGGTATTTTTACAATTTCTTGTACTTCGTTTTCTTCTTTTACCATTCTTACATCTTTGTCGATATAGGCTACAATAGCGGTAATAATGAATCCTTTAGGTGTAAGATGGTCGTCAATAGCGCCCAAAACATTGACATTTTTTTTCGAAACTCCTAGTTCTTCTTCGAGTTCTCTTAACGCCGTATCTAAATAAGATTTATCAAGTATTGGGTCGAATTTACCTCCGGGAAATGACATTTCTCCCGAATGTTTATCTGTTTTACTTTTGGTTCTTCGAATTAAAACTAAATCATACGGTTTATCCTTGTATTGAAGAATTAGAAAAACGATGGCAGAATTAGTAAAATGTTCATGCGACATAGCCAAGCGATCTGAAGAGTTAAAGGCTTTCAGCTTCTTTCTAATAAAGGTGTCATCAAAAATGAAATTCATAGGTATCAGTATTTTAGATAATGTATTAAATTATTAAAATTTCTTAGTAATTTGGTTTCGATATTTGATATACTCTTTTAAATCTTTTATTTTCTCAAGTTTAAATCGCTCCAATCCTAAATTTGAAAGAGAAAATCCATATAAGTCTTCTAGAAAAGTTACAATCATATAAGCTGTTGCTCCCCAAATAGTATATTTTTTGCCATTTTCTTTATTGATGTAATTAAAGTAAAATATTGGGAACTTATTGCCATCAATGTCTACAGCTTGTTCTCGAAATTTTTTTTTGTTTAAGAAAAAATCGATAGGAATTTTTAATATTTTCTGAACCTCTCTATCCTCTTTAATTAATTTTTGATTTTGATCAATGATTGCTACAAATGGGGTGATAATATACTTCGTCATTGTAGGAAAATCGTCAAGACAACCTAGAATTTTAATATTTTTCCTTGGTACACCAATTTCTTCTTCAGTTTCTCTTAAAGCAGTGTCTTTTAAGGATTTATCGTTATTATCTTCGAATTTCCCCCCTGGAAACGACATTTCACCTCTATGGCTTGTTCCTCTATTTGAACGATGAATTAATATTAATTCGTAGGGTTTTTCTTTGTATGGAACGATAGAAAAAAGCACTGCTGAACTTGTAAAAAAATTGTCTTTAAGAGATACTCTCAAAGGCGAATCGCAGTCATAAAGTTTGCTCTTAATAAGATTTTCATCGAAAATTAAGTTCAAAGAATCCATGAATTTTAGGAAAAATTTTAAGATGGTAATTAATTTAAGATTATAATATTGAATCCTAATAAAATTTTTAGTAAGTGTTAAAATTGAAGTTACCTAAAGAACTTAGAGAGAAAGGAGACCTTAGCGCTACAGCAAGTAAGGGAAAAAGTTGTTCAGTGAAAGGCTGTGGAGAACTCGCTATAAGATCGCTTTCAGAAAATAAATGGAAAACTTACATTGAGAAAGCAAATTTAAAAATTATTGAAAACAGGCAGCATAAAATTTACCTCTGTAAAAAACATTATAAAGACGCGAATAAATATAGAAAATCCCAAGAAAAAGTATACCAGAAGAAGGGTTTTTTAGAAAATTCCGCTGCTCTAGGTAAAGAGAAACGTTGGGATTAACTGATACTCTTAACCTAAAACGTTTTTATGTAAAAAAATTCATTTGCTCGTAAAGAGAATTAATTCTAAGATAATCGTTATTTATGATTCCTAGTGTTAGTAGAGACAAAGCGATAATAAAAATTATAAGACCAATTAGTTTTTTTCTCATGTTAATCAAATATTATAATATTTGAAATAAATTAAAAATTTAGGTTTATATTATTTAGTAAGATTTACTAGAGTCTTAATTTTTATATCAATTTTTTTAAGTTTTAAATCAAAATCTTTGCTTTTAGCTTTAAAATCGTCTTCAGAAATTTCTTTTGCTGAAAATCGTCCTTTGTTTAAGTTTCTCTCCGATTGGAGTTCGGCTTTTTCCATTTTTAATTCCTTAATCCAAATTTTCATTCCTTCTGTCAAGTCTTTTTTCTCCGTTTCGAAGTCCTTTTTTTCTTGGTTGTACTTTTCTCGTAGATTTTCAAACGATTCTTTATCGACTTTGTGTAATTTAAATTCTTTTGAAAGGTTTTTTAATTGAAAGATTTTCTTTTCAATATCGTCTTGAATTCTCTGAACTATAAATGGTTTCTCTACTTTTTGCTCTAATTCGCCTTCTTTTTGTTTTAGTTCAGTTATTAAAGTTTTAATCGCTTCGAGTTTTATATTAACAGTTTTCTTAAATTCTGGATCTACATCGTATCTTGGATCTTTTACAGATTTTTGAAGTTCTTTTAGTTTTTCAATCAATAATTGTTTATTTAATTGAGTATCATTATATTCTATGTTCAAGATCATCTGCTCCTTAACTTCAAACGGGAGAGGTTTCTCTACAATTTCTTTTTCGTCTTTTTTATCCTTTTTCTTTTTGCCTTTTTCTTCTGGTTTTTCTGATAATTCTTCGACATCTTCTTCTTTAATAGTTTCCTCCGCGGGTTCTTCCCTAAATTTTTTCTTGTCTTTAATGAATTCTTTAGCTTTTTCGACCTCGGTTTTTTCTGGCTTTTTCACGCTTGCTAGAACTGGCTTCCCACAGATTATACAGAATTTGTCATTCTCCTTTAAGGGATTGCCGCAATAAACACAGTATTTAGCCATTTAACTTTTCATTTCTCGGTTTGTTTTAAAATAAGATATAATAAAATCATATTACATTTATAATTAAATTTTATTGGAGTCCAATAATTAAAATCGATACCAGCTTTAAAATTATGGTTTTATCTTTTAATATTTTTTACATTAAAAAAAATTAACTTTAAATAACTATTTAGTCGCACCATAGATTTAATTGGTTTTTACTTGCTATTCAAATGCTAGAAATTGAGCAATGGGTTAAAGAGAGTGAAGATAGATTTAAGTGTCCTCATTATTGAAAAGCAGTATCGGTATCAAGTAGAGTTTGTTATCATTGCGATGTTAAACTTTCAGGTTTATAAAAATAAAAAGATGTAGATGAAAAATCTCGGTTTCATGGATTTAGTTCAAATAAACATCTTAAGTTGGAAATAAGTGTTTCCTGCGACCTTCTGTTTTCACAAATATTAAATGATTTTTCAAAAGTTTGTCAACATGGTATTTTACTGAGTTTCTCTTCAAATTTAATTGATGGGCAATTTTGCTTGAATAAATCCCTGGTTGAGATTCAATCAAATCTAAGATTTTTGTACTCTGTTTTGACTTAAGAAGAGACTTTATGGAATCTAAGTTTTGATCTTCATAATAAATTGGATAAAATATTGAATATTGTCCTAATTTTTCCTTTCTTATAATATTGAATTCAATTAATAAAGATAAATGCCATTGCAATTGCCCTCTATGTATTTTGCATTTTCTAATGAGATCGTTATGGTGAATTCCGGGTTCTTTAAGAATAGTATCTATTATTTTCTTACGAATTTCACTTTCAAAAATCTCATCAAACGATAAATTGTGGTTTTGGTAAATTTGAGCACTCTTTTTTTTACAATAATATTTGTAGTCATTTAGAGAAAGAACAGCGTCAATAGAGGCGATATATATCAAGTATGACGATAGTATAATTATGAGAATTAGGATTAAATTTGGATTAAGTAATAAAAATATTATATCGAACTCATGTTGATCGTCTACAATTGGATAACCTAAATCTATTAAATTTTGACGTAGATTTATTAATATAACTAAAAATACAGATATAAATGTGATTGGAAATAATAGGGAGTATTTAATTTTGGAAATTAGATTGGGGTTACATTCATTTATTTTTTTTTTTTGATTCATCTTCAATAATTTAATTTATTGATATTTACATAAAACTTTAGGTATTAATCATTCTGAAAGGTAGTCCAAAAAAAGTGCTACTACCAATTAGTTTCAATATTTCTATTTGTTGATCAATTGTACAATAGTATATAACTAATTCCCCCTTTCCTTCACACCTCTCTTCCAAGGATACATGAATACAATCAGGATGAATTTTTTCAATAGCATCAATAATATCCTGATGATCATCTACAATTTGACGTGCTGTTTCTATATCTGGAAGAGTTTCGCAAGTGTGATACCTACCATAAAAAAAAGTATTAAATATATTAGTAGCAACAAAAGTTAGAGGAATTGCTAGAATAGAAATAATAAAGACTAGTATTATAATTAAACCAATTAACTTTTTTCCCTCTATGAGTCTTTTAGAGTCACCATTATTTTGATAATTAAATGCACTTTTTCGCATGGGTTCTGTTCATCTATTGCTATCTTATAAGAAGAAATAAACCTATGCAATTTTTAAATAAATTGGTCTACCTTTAGAACAATCAGCAAGTAGTGTTTTACAAACCTATACAGTAAATAAATCTGCTTCTCTTCCAATAATGAATCAATGGGAACTCTTAAATAAAGAGCTTTAAAATTACATATTTATCTTTTAGTATTTTTTATATTAAAAGATATTAATTTTAAATAATTATTAAATTACATCATAGATTCATTTTATTTTTCCTTTTTATTTCAATGTTAAAAATTGAGAAGAAAATTCCCGTCCACATTGGTCTTTTTGGCCATATAGATTCCGGCAAGACGGCAGTAGTCGCTGTTTTAAGTGAGTTTATTTCAACTGCAGGAATTGACGCTCATCCTCAGAGCAAGGAAAGGGGAATTACAATAGATTTAGGTTTTACGAGTTTAATTTTAGAGGAATATTTGATCACCTTAGTAGATGGTCCTGGTCACGCCGATTTGATTAAAATTAGTGCTTCTTCAGTGGAGATTATTGATTGTGCTCTAATCGTAATTGATATAACTAAAGGCCCTCAGATTCAAACTGGAGAACATTTAATAATGATAGAATCGCTCGACATCAAAGATGTTATAGTAGTACTTAACAAAATTGACTTATTTAAAGGAGATTTAGATGCAGAAGTTAAGAAAATTAGAGAATTTTTTAAATCGACCTCATATGGTTCGGATATACCTATTTTTTCGGTTTCTGCAAAAAATCAACTCGGATTTGAAGATTTAAAGAAAGGAATTTTAGAGAAAATTAAAGCTTTAGATATTAAAAGAAATTACGAAGGAAGCGTTATTATCCCAATTGATCACCATTTTTTAATAAAGGGAAGAGGAGCGGTAATTACTGGTACGATATTGGAGGGGAGGTTAAAACCAAACCAGGATATAGATGTGATCCCGGTTAATACTTCAGGTAGAGTCAAAACTATTCAAATTTTTCATCAGAATGTTGATGAAGCTAAAGCAGGCGATAGAGTTGGAATAAATATAAAGGGATTAGATATTAAAAAGGTATATCGAGGTTGTTACGCTACAAATAACAAGAAAGCATTCGATTTTTGCGACCTAATTGATATTCAAGTAAATCAAAGTAAATTATTCAAACCTAAGACTCAATTTGGAACCCAAGTGCATGTTACAATAGGGATGTTCACAGTTACGGGAAATTTATTTCCATATTATGAAAATAATGGGAAAAAGATTCAATTAGAAAGTTCGGGTGATTTAAATACATACAATGCCTTTTTATGGTTAAACGAAAAGGTTTTTATTAATAAGGAAAGGAATACAATGCTTTTAAGTCGATTGGACCTTCCACCGACAACCCTAAGGATACTCGGTGCAGCAAAATTGATCGCAGTAATTAAAGACCCTCCAAAATTGTATAAGTTTAAACTTAAGAAAGGATATGTTCAAAACCCTGAACAGACTCAAGGGATCGTTTGTAGTGGTTTAGCCCAAAGCTACGAAGGAGCTAAAAAAATCATTGGTCGCAAATTGGAGCCCCCATTTACTAAAATTATTGATACTTTTGGAACGAAAGGATTAGTAATTGTAGGAATTGAAACAAAAGACCAAACCTTGAAAAAAGGAGACCCAATCGCTTTAAAAGAATTACGGAGTTTCACATTGAAATCTAAAAAAGATTTAAATTTGCTGAATTAATTAATAATATTAAGTGAGGTTGTTAAAATGGAAAAAATTGAAACATCAGAAATTAATATCGATCCAGAAATATTAAGTCAAATTATGCAAAATTTAGAGAAGTTAGAAAGTTCTACAGACTTGGAGGGTTCTGCAATCGTATCAAAAACGGGACTGAGAATAGCTAGCTCTGAAACTGCCGATATTGTAGCAGATATTTATAGTGCGAGCCCTGCCACATTAATTTCATTGGGAGAAAAAATTAGTCGGGGTTTGGGACAAGGAGATTTAAGAGAAATAGTAATTAGAGGGGTAAAAGGTTATACTATTATTTTAGTTGGAGATTCAGACAATAAATTCATGCTATTTACGAATTGTAGTAAAGGCTATAAGCTTGGCTATTATTTCCATAAAATTCGTAAATCCTTTAAAGAAATGGAGCCCGTTCTTAAGAAAATTGAATCAAAAGGTTTACATACTTCATAAATTATAAGATTTGTAAGGTTACTTCTTTTTAAACGAGTTGCCATGTAACAAGATCACCAGATTTTAAGGGATATACTGATGCTCCTACACTGGGGCTAAAACTATTTATCATATATATCCAACTTCCACTAACACCGTCAATCGCTCTAACTATTATACCCCAACCGAAATCGTCATATATAATAATACACCATTTCTCTAAGGCATCGAAGGCTGTAGTTTTACCATTATCAAGGGTAAAATTCGTTCTTGTTTTGATAGTTCCATTATTATAGTCTACAAACAACGAGATATCCTCTACGCTCTCCAATGTCTCCAATGTCTCAGGTTTTTCATACAAAATAGTGAAAATTATCAAAGACGCAAAAGCTGAGATACCAACAAGAGCAATTATTATAAACTTGACTTTTTTTCTCATAAAATCTTCACGACAATATAAAAAATAATAATTATTGAATACCTTTTTTTTTCCTACTTACTTTCCACGTTATTAGTATTAAAGCACCAGTTAAAATTATTCCGAGAAATAAGGTTGGGAAAGAAGGTATCGTTTCATCGGGTGGTTCAGTCTTTTGAAAATTTAATTCATAATCACTTAATTGTATCTCGAAATCAGGCCCAAAAATACTCTGGACTTTGCTATAGACAAGAATACCAGTTGTTCTATCATAAATCATTGTACTATTTTGATTCTTATTATCTTGTTTAAAAGTAAATTCAATCATGTAATCATATTCCTTAAAAATGAATTCTCCTGGTAAGTATCCTGAATCTAATACCTGTTCTGCGGCTAAAGTTGTTAAGTTTCCTAAATTATTAATTTGAATTAGAAACCCAGAATGAAATGAATTATAACCAATAGCTAAGGATAATCCTGATTCGCTATTAGATACATTGTAGAAGGTTGTGTTAGTAACCAACATTCCAGTGATATTTTCAATGAAAGAGATGTTGATGTAAGGAATCGGATTGTTAAAACATGAAGCTCCAAATGCTAAGGGATCATCATCATAAAACCCTGTAAAATTAACAACAATCTGGCCACTTGTATTTGTAATAGCATCACCACGCGGAACCCAATTTAAATCAAGCCACGTAAATTTTGAATCAAATTGCGAGACATTGTAAATATAAGTTCTGTCTAATTCTAACTGTTGGGAATATTTTTCGGGGATTTCTTGATTAGCTTTAGCATTTGGGGTTGAGACTAGAAAAAGTCCCTGAAATATCAGTGATAAGGCAAAAATACTTAGAAATGTAGTTTTTTTATTCATAATATCCATTTTTTGTAATTATAGGTTATGGAGTATATAGTGAATGGAGATTTTTAAACATAAGGAAAGTTATCCTATTTTTTCCGAACTTTTAATACTCACCCTTCATAATCTATACCTATCATATTAACCAAAAAAAGTTGAAGATAATAGAAATATGAACCTTAGTTCAGATACACCCAAGAACCATAATAAATCTCAAACTATAATCACTAATAATGCTGAGAAGATAGAAACTGAAAGAGTTACTAGTTCAGTTTGGTTGGAAAGGAAAACCTTTCGGATTGCTCTTATTGGCACATTTACGGCTTTAGCTATTGTTTTAGGGTATCTATTGGTACACCTTCCCAATATCGAGGTGTTTACTATGATGATCTTCTTAGCAGGATTTATAATGAGCAAAAAGGAAGGAGCGATTATTGGACTATTAAGTGCATCTATTTTTACATTCTTTAATTTGGTAGGAACTTCCATAATTATTCCACAACTTTTCGTATACCAATTAATTCACTATTCTATGACGGGAGCTTTAGGTGGACTTGCTAAGGATTTCCTACGTAAAAAAGAGTATTTTAAACCAACAGAGGACCTATATATTTTTCGGATAATGTTACTATTCGGATTTTTAGGAGCAATTATTACGTTTATATTTGATATTTTAAGCACGTATTTTTTTTTAAGCGGTTTTACGGTTTCTATTACATTAGATTACTTTGTAGTTTCATACTTAATAAATATAGTTTTTACTACGGTCCACTTAATAGGAAACATTTTAGTTTTTGTATTCCTACTACCAGGATTAATTCAGGTAATAACGAGATTACTAGATTAACCTTAACGATTAATAAATTAAGAAGTTAATTAAAAAATTAGTAAAATTTGGTTAATTTGCTTCCGAAAGGAGTGTAACTTTACCACCAGCAGACTCAATTTTCTCAATGGCTCGTTTTGAAGCTTTGTCAACTGTTAGATTAATTTTTTTATTAATATCTCCACGACCTAAGATTTTTTGGATATTTATATCTTTTAAATTAATGGTGTAAGTATTTCCCGTCTTAGTGGCAACATTTTTTACTGTGAGATCTTCAATTTTTGAATCTAAATCTTTTATGTTTAGAGCGTTTACGCGGTAGATTCTGTTAATGTCTTGTGGTCTTTTAAAACCTCGTTTTCCAAAATCCCAATCTGGGTCTGGGAACCCAAGTTCTTTTTGCTTGAGATAATAACTTTTTTTACTTTTCTTCCATTGAGTTGTTTTACCTTTTCCAGCTCTCTGACCTGCTTTTCTGTGTTGACCTACTCTCCCATATCCATGTGTACGGGTCCCTCTCATTTTTCTAACTTTTTTTGGGAATTTTCGCATAGTTTTATTTCACCTTTCTAATTAAATCATTTTATGAATTATCTCATTAATATATTGCTCTACATATCCCAAGGTGCCACCTTCATTATAATGCTTTTTAATCGTACCACGGTGCCCTTTCCTTGGAGGGTGCAATCGAAACACGGGTTTTATTTTATTTATATCATTCGTTTTGTACTGAATTTCTCCAGATATTAAAGCTTTTGTAAGTTCTTTTAAATCCTTATATTTAGTTAGATTTTTAACATGCTCGTCGGTGAGTGGTTTATTTCCTTCTACTTTCCCTCTTGCTCTCAATAATCTCAACAGTGTTTTTTCATCGATTTCACCATAAGCTATATAATCTTTACATTTTTTAAGCATACCAACATAGCTTATTTCACCCCAAATAAGAACTCCATGGTTAACCCTGTGCATTCTCAACATTTTCAGTGTGTCTAAAATTACTCGTTTCATTCCTGGTGCGCCTCTTATACGAACTGCGAAGTACAGGACAGGGGGTTTCGGTTTTTTTATTTTAGATTTTTTTCTAACTATAACATTATTTTCAGCCATCATATACACCACTCATCATCTATAAATTGAAATTAAATTTGTGAGCATTTTTAAGCGCGGTAACAGTAGCTTTTACAAGATTTTCGCTTGTTCTAGTATCGCCGAAAGTTTTGCTCCAGATATCTTCGATACCTGCTAATTTTAATACTTGTTTAACTTTATCTGCACAAGCTAACCCCACTCCTTGTGGCGCCGGGATCAATCGTATTTTCACAGAACCACATTTTCCATCTACCTTAAATGGTACGCTGTGAGTATGACCACAACCACATTCTTTACTACCACACCCTCTAAGAACGGGTATAACAGAAAGCTTAGCTCTATCAATTGCCTTTCTTATTGCAGGTCCTACTTCTCGTGACTTTGCTGAGCCTACACCTATAAAACCATCAGTTCCGACAAGTACAACTGCTTTGAATCTAGATCGTTGACCGCTAGCAGTCATTTGTTGTACCATGGAGATAGAAACCACACTCTCATTTAATTGTGGGAGAAGAATGTCGATAATTTGTTTCTCCTTGACAATGAGATTATTAGCAAATATTTTTTCTAATGTGATTAGGCCTTCTTTGACCAATTCGCCCAAGCGTGTTTTTGGAACCCATCCTTCGGTAGGATTTCTTGGTTTTCTTTTTCCTTGATTTCTTTGTCTTTGATTTCTTTGTTGACTCATTTTAACTCACTTGTTTAAGCATTATTTTCAATTGTTTTGAATGTATTCGAAACAATTTGACTAATTTTTAATGGATTTATTTTATTTTTCTTTAGATAACCTGAGAAAATTTGATCGTATTTTTCTGGATTCTCGTTTTTTAGAAGATTCGCAAATTTTTCTATTTGAGCCCCAGTGATTCGTTCGTCCAAATCGTCTGGAAAGAAGCTTTCCTTATAGGGTACCTCTAATTCTGATTTTAAAATACCTTTAAAAGCCGCGAGTACTCGAATTCTATGGTAAAAGATGCCTAAATCGAGAATGGCTTCATGAATATTTTGTTTTTTAGCCCTCAGACCTGCTAAAAAACCAGTTAAATATGCTGCTGGGACATTTCCAGTATTTGCTTTATATCCAAATTTTGAAGTTAATTCCGTAGAATGGGCAGAGACTAAAACTTTATCGCCACCGAATTTAGATTGAATAATTTGGACAATAATATGATTGTTTGAAGCCCTAATTACAACTCTTAACTTTTTTGATTTTAGTAACCTTAATCTCCTATGGTAATTTGTTTTACCTTCTTCTCTCCTTCGATTAGATCGACGATATCTCGGTCCTTTTGCCATTTACGACCTACCTCTCTTGATTAAATCTTTTTCTTTAATATGACGGTTCATTTGAGCGACGCTATTAAACATTCCACCTTTAGCGTTTTTGTATAGCTTTCTATATGTTGCTGTAGTGATTAATTTTCTATCCCTCAACTTCTTCAATTCTCGTCTCTGAGGACGAATGCGTTTCATCCAAGCTTTTTTCTTGGGAGTTCTTGCGCCTTTAGTTCCCTTTCTTTTGCCTATTCCCCTAGCCCTGCCTTTTTTCTTTCTTTCGTGGCGGATATTTTTCCTAAATTTTGAGTTTCCTTTTTTATATTTTTTCTGAATTATTCCTTCTTTAATTAAATTTCGGATATCCTGTCGAGTAATTGCCATTTTAATCTCATCGATTAAATAGGGATCGCAATAAACTCGATTTTCCCCACATTTTAAAATTTCTGCAGCCATTCTTTTTTGGGCTTTTAAACTCATTTTTTATCACACAAATCTATTATTAATTATAAATATTCTTTCTAATCCTCATCGTCAAGCAAATCATCGTCGTCCAAATCTTCAATAGACGACTCCAACATTGCCTCTAATCCTTCTAATTCTTTTTGAGAGATTCCTGAATTAAGAACTTTAAATCCTCTACTTTGAGCGTAATCAATTAAAACGATCCTTTTTTTAACACCTAATTTACTTGATATTTTAAGCGCGTGTTTTTTGTTACTTAAGCCTTTAATATCGTTAATATTGACAACTCTTACTTCTTCATATCCAGATGGATGAAGTCCTCTAACTTTTTTAGGTCCTCTATACCCTATGGATGGAGATTTAACACCAGATTTTGATTTTATTCGAGTTCGTGAATCGATCCCTCTAGCCTTTCTCCAAGGATCTTTTACTCTCACATATCTCCACGATTCTACACGTCTAAAAGATGGTCGTTTTTTATTGATTTTTTTCCTGAGTTCTATTAATCTTTTTTGTTCCATCGTTTTTACCTCAATTTATTTTATTTCCCAAGTAACTTCTTCTCCAATCTGTCTTTTGTAGAGGTATACTCCATCTTGAAAAACTCTTGGATCTTTCTTCCTAATTCTGCAGCATTTTTGTATATTTGCTGCAGTTTGTCCCAATGTTTCTTTATCGGGTCCAGTCAAAATAACATCTTCGCCTTTAACTTTAACTTCTACATTATCTAAATAATGTGTAACTCTTGGAGCTCTTTCTCCAAGAAAATTGACTACATGTATTTCTTTTTTGTCAGGCTTCACTTCCACCGTACATGGAAAATGACTGTAGCACACTTTACAAATATATTTATAATTTGTTTGAACCCCAACTATTAAATTTTTAATTAAATTGATAATTGTCTTAGTTAAGGCGAGAGTTCCGCTTTTTGGGAAGTTTGTAGAAAACATTATTTTATTCCCTTCAATTGAGACCTTTATACCCCTCACATGAGAGAAATCTTTTGTTATTTTTCCATTGGGCCCATTTACAGTAATATGATGATTTCCATCAAGGGTAACTTTCACTCCTTCCGGAATTTCCAATTCTTCCTTATAAAATGCTACTTTTACCATTTACTATTACCTTCTTTCAATATTAATAAATATAACATAAAGTCATGCCGCCAACATGTTTTTCTTCTGCCTCTTTCATGGTCATTATACCTTGGTTAGTGGTTAATACAATTATTCCTAACCCTGGCGCGGGAAGCAACCTTCTTTCGAGTGATTCAAATTGATTAGTCGTATAGTTAAGCCTCAATAAACCCGCACATTGGTTTATTTTACCTAATAGGGCAATTTTAAACTTTCCTTGCCTTCCATCGTCATATCTCTCAAATTCTCCAATATATGCGTGCTGCTGGAAGATGCGAAGAATTTTTTGTGTTAATTTCGAAGCAGGGTTAATTATTACTTCTTTTTTTCTTGCTCTTTCTGCGTTCTTGAGATTGTTGCACATATCGGTAAGTGTGTTTGTTATTTTTTACACCTCATTCCTAATTTTAATCGTACCTATAAAATCCAATTTCTTTTCCAATTTCATAAAAACAACGACGACATATATATAAACCATACCTTCTTATAACGCCTCTATGGGTATGGCAGCGCCTACATTCTCTCTGACCCTTACCTATCTTACCTTGTGGCATAATTATCAAAATTATTTTTTTTTCTTTACATATATTCTAATTCTAATTTCTCTACTATTTCGATTCCAAAATTTTTTTCTAAAAAATATTGAGCTTCTGAACGAGAAACATAATGGTGTTTAGGAACTTTAGTTCGACTTTTTCTTCTGTACTTAACTCTCATACCAGGTCTAACTATTCGACCAACAACATCAAGGCCCCAGATGCCAATCGCGTTATCATATTCTATTCCTGGAATGGTGATATGTTCAGTAATACCAAAACCAAAATTACCATAATTATCAAAACTTTTTCTTAACATTTTATCGTTATTTACAACAAAAAGCCTTTTTAGCAATTTTTCAGCTTCTTTTCTCCGTATAGTTACCATCGTTCCAATTGGGCGTCCTATCCGTAAGTTGAATTCTTTTACATTTTTCTTAGAAAGAGTTTTTATAGGAGTTTTACCAGAGATCGTTTGTAATACCGTAAAGGCTCTTTCTAATTCTTCACCCCCAGCACCTACTCCAATATTTAGAACCACTTTGTCTAAGTAAGGTTTTTTCATTGGATGAGTCCACATCTCTTCAAATATCTTTTCTTGCTCTTTTCGTGATTTTTTCTGAGTTTTTTTTGCTGCTTTGACTGACATAATTGAATTCACTTCTTTATTTTATTCTATTTTTGGTAAACTAATTTCGGATTGATCCTCTCCTATAATAAAAGTATAATCGTAAAGAGTTTCTGTATGTTCAGAATTATGTTGTATAGATACCGTACTTGCTTTCGGACCAAACCGCTTTAATATATTTATAACTTTTCCTAATTGTCCGATGTTTTTCCCGGACATGATAATCGCTAAATTTCCTTCTTTAAATTTTAAAACTTTAAGAATTTCTTGTTCTGGGATTGAAATTTTTAAAACATCCATTCTTTTGTAAATATCCTCTTTAGTGTTACTTGGGTCTTTAACTCGTATTAGAATGTTCTTTCCATCGTGTAAGTTTAATTGAATATGTCCTCCCTTTATCGTGGTTTTTTGGGTTATTCTACATAATTTAAAGGTACTTTCTGCTTCATTTATTTCATGTAGTATTAATCCGTAGTGAGAATCTGGTAGAATTCGATAATGTTTGTTTATTTTTTCTATACTTAGCACATCCATTAAACCAACTGGATATGTTGTATCTTTTACTATCCTTCCATCTACCTTAAATTTACCGAGTCCTATTAATTTTTTCGCTTCTCTATGGTTATCGACTATCTTCAGAAGATCCCTGACAATATGGAGTAAAGGCAAGCAGAATCTGATTGGATGAGGGCCAGATGATGCCTTCATAAAGAACTTGCCGTGCTTTCTTTTTATTTGTAGAAATTTAGGCGTGTTGAGTCTTTTTAACGCTCTAGAACCACCATGTCTAGTCATCTATTTCTCCTCCTCCTCTTTTTGTTTTTTTGGAGCTCTTAACTCATCTTCCCTTAATCCAAAAACGGCTTTCCTGTCAATCATACCTGCCCGCCAAGGGTCCATTTTTTTTTCTTTAGCGAATTTTGTTATTATCAAATTCGATATATGAATGGCTGGATGAAACTGAGTTCCATCTGCTTTATCAAAAGTTGCTTCCTTAATTTTTGCCCTCTGTTCTTTCGTGATCTCCATAACTTCTCCCTCAAAATTTTTGAATTCACCCGTCACAACTTTAACTCCATCACCAACTCTAAGGGGAAGTGTTCTAATCCCATACTCATCTCTTACAAAATCGGCAACTCTTGTTGATAATAGTTTTGACCTTTGATGATTCTTATAAGTAAATAACGCTTTCCGCTGCTTTTTAGGCTGTTTTGATTTTGCTTTCATACTTTTTAACCTTATGATCTTAATTATATAATTAATGAAGAAATGGATGCTAAACGTGGAAATAATTCAGCAGCTTCCCTCGCAATTGGACCCCGAATTTCTGTACCTTTAGGGTCGCCTTCCCGGGTTATTAAAACTCCTGCATTATCTTCAAAAGATAATCTTGTGCCGTCTACTCGCTTATATATCATCTTTTGTCTAACAATTACAGCTTTTAATATCGTTCCGCGTAAATCTGGGCGACCTTTTTTAACAGTTACTGTGCAGACTGACCCTACAGAAGCTTGTGGCAGCCTTCTTAAACGGGTTTTTGCATGGTCGACATTAATTATTTGGGCAATTTTTGCGCCAGAATTATCAGTAATAAAAATTTTTGAACCATTTTGTACACCGTAACTAGTTCTTGATTTCATCTGCGTTTTTCTTCCCATTTTTCTTCTGGTTCCCATCTACATCGCCCCACTCTTTATTTTATCTAATACTATGAACGCTTTTGTCTTTGAGAGTTTTCTGCTTTCTCCTACACGCACTAAATCTCCTACTTGAATTTCTGGAGTTAAACATTCGGGTAAATGACATGCAAGGCGCGAATTACGCCTTTCATATCGTTGATACTTCTTAACAAATTGAACATAATCTTGTCTAATAACTACAGTGTTTTTTGATTTTTTATTAACTACTACTCCTTGAGTAATCTTACCTCTTATTCGTGTATTTCCGTGAAATGGACAATCCTTATCGCTACATTCACGCATTTTTGGAGGATTTACTCCAGGAATACCGATATTTCGAACGCTCATTTTATTTTCTCAACCACTTCTTTTTTTTTAAACTTCTTAATCTGTTTTCAGGAACGCCAACAATTTTAGATCCATTTAATTCTAACGTTCCTTCTTCAAGCTTGAATCTAAAAATATAATCTTTTTTGATGTACTTTTTTAGTGAATTATTTTTTTCTGATATCAACATATTTCGGGTATCGTCAATTATCGTACCAATATCCGAGAATGTGGTACTATTTGATTTTGATTTAAGTTTAGCATACGCCTTAAAGCCAATTAAATCGTGGTAAATCAAATATTTTGAACTTATCATTATACATTCAACTTTTTAATTTCATTTTTTACTGTTAGAACTCTTGCTATTTGTTTCCTTAAAATTTTTGCCTTTGCGGGATTATCAGCGATACCACCACCCGTTTGTTGGCTATATAACATCATTAATTCTTCTCTTAACGTTAATAGGGTCCGCTCCCTTTCTCGTTCGTCCATTTCTCGGACTTTTGCCACGGTAATAATATCCATCATTTACACTCTTTTTTACTTTTTAACTTTTTTTTCCTTTACAGTATCTTTTTCTTCTTCTTCTTTTTCTGGCTCTAGCGAAATTTCAGAAATATCTTCTTCTTCTACTTCTTCAAATAATTCTTTTTCTACTTCGGTGAGCTCTCCTTCTTCTACGGTAATTTCGTAATCTTTCTCTGCTCTCGTTTTGGTAAATTCTGCTTCCTTTTTTACTTGCACTTTTGCTAGTGCTTCATGATTAATTTTAACTGTGTCTCCCAATCTTATGTCCGCTTGCATAATTTTTACTATGATACCTAAAGTGCCACTTTTTTGGACGCACTGCGCCACGCCTTTGTCCACTCCTTCTTGAGCAGGTTGGCCCGATTTTTTCATTGTACCCGCGCGAAACACGGTCGTTCTGGCACGTTGGCTCGTGACCTTACCTGAAACTATAATCTCTGTACCTCTTGCGCCAGAATCCATTATTTTGCGTAAGATGTAATAACCAGCCCTTCTATAATGCCGGCCTCTATCGAGACTATACGCTAACCTCTCAGCCATAATTTGGGCGTTTAAATCGGGGTTAGCGACCTCTTCGACCTCGATCTGGGGTAATTCCAGGTCAAATTTCTGCTGTAAGATGTCCGTAATCTCTTGAATGCGCTTGCCACCTTTGCCTATCACGAGGCCCGGACGGGAGGTTCTTAGAGTGATTCTAACGCCGAGTGGTGTCTGTTGCATATCAATACCTGCAAATCCAGCTCTAACAAACTCTTTACGCAAAAATTCGTTTATTTGCATCAACTTGATGCCTTGTTCGATGAAATGTTTTGCTAAGGGACTCATTATCTTTAATATTTAATTTTTTTTTAATTTGTTTTCATTAACTTGGAAATTCGTAAATTACAATTTCTACATGACTTAAATGCCTAAATTTTGCGGTCGATCTACCTTGAGCGCGTTCAATGTAGCGCTTTATGATTCGACCCCTATGTGTAGCAGCGTGAATAATCCTGCATTGATCGACATCTAAGCCTTTATACTCTGCGTTGGATTCGACGGAAGTGAGAAGTTCATAGATTCTTGCGGCAGCTTTTTGAGGATATCTACCGGCATACCAATTGAATTGCTTTAAATCTTTTCTATGAGCTTGTTTTTTTTTATGTCTTCTGAAAGGTACTGATTGTTTTAACTGAATAACTTTTTCAAGATACCTTTTAGCTTGGTCCAATTTCATACCATTTATCACGGCACAAATTTCTCTTGAGGGTTTTGGCTTTATCCGTAAATCTCTCCCTGAAGCTTTAGCCAATCTATCTACATCGTATTTTTCTTCGCTAAAGGAATAACCCCAGTTAGGCATTTTGTATCATCTCAATTATTTATTTTATTATTATAATATTGATTATTTTAAAGGAACATATTTACTTGAACGTGTAGCTCCAATTCCGGGAGAACCATGTTGAACGCGTCTTCTAGTGAGTGAAAACTCTCCTAAGTAATGTCCAATCATTTCAGGTTTTACATCAACAACTTCATATTGTTTTCCGTTATAAACGCCTATTCTCAAACCTACCATCTCAGGAAAAATCAACATATCTCTCACATGTGTTCGCGTAAGAAGATCTTTTCCTCTTTTTTTGGCTCTGTAAGCTCGTCTTAGTCTTTCAAGAAGTTTTCTCTGTCTAGGAGGTAACCCTCTCTTTAGAGATCTTCGCGCTCGTGCTGGTAACAATTGAATAAACTCGTCCATATTCATTCTCTTTAATTGGTCTAATGTATGGCCTCTATAATGAAATTTAAGACGATCTCTTTCTTTTGCAAGATCTAATTCTTTGGTATCTTCTACTTCTTCAGATTCTTTAGAAGATTCTTTTGCAGCATCTTCTGTTATCGTTTCTTTTTGTTTTCCATCGTTCTGTTCTTCATTTGGAGCCATTTTTCCACCAATCTACTTGTTCCATTTAATTTATAATGTTTTTTTTTACACTTTTATTACTTCGTGTAATGATAGAAGTTATCTATCAAATTTTAATTTTATTAAAACAAAGGAACTAAAAACACAAAATTTAAAAGGTTGGAATGTGACCTCCAAGGAAAACTATATCATCTCAAAATCTCATATTTTATCGGATCAAATGAGTTCTAAATTCTTACTTTCGTGAATTATATTTAATGATAATTATTGGGGTTAAACGCTCTTATTATGTCTTCTTCGTCGAATTCACCGCTCCATTTTTCTTCAATTAAAACAAATCGTTCAGGATTGTTGTTTGGATTTATAACGGAGTGGTAAGTCCTTTTTGCGTTTAAGAACTCTGTTTCATTTTCAACAAAATAATGTACTTTATTCCCGTTAATTATTATTGGTTTACCTTTCAATATTTTCCACGATTCACTCCTAAATTTATGAGTTTGGATGGAGATTCCTATCTTTGGTTTAATAAATATTAAATTATAATCAGGGTATGTGAATTTAATACTGTACCACTTAGCTAAAGTGTCAATGTATCCATCTGGAACTTTATATTTCTTGCAAAATCGAATTGGGTCAAATATTTCTTTTTTAGACGATTCGTACACATAAGGTTCATAAATTACTATATGACTAGAAATATCGCTACTATATTTTAGATTAATTTCCCCATCTCCTTTATTAATTACCATGTAATAATCGTTTGGTTTGACAATTAGATTAGATGCGCTTAAATTTTGAGTAAAAAAAGTGGTCCCATTTATAAGATATATTTTTTTTAGAGCATTAGAATCTATTAGAATTGTTAGTTCTTCTTGTCCATTTTTTCTAAGATTTGTGCCTTTCTCAGGTTGAATTATCTCTTCTAACATCCTTTTAACACCTACATCCTCTATATCACACAAATATCTTTATATTTTTTGAAGTGTCTTTCAATTTCATCAATAAATGGCATTGATTCTTGCGCTCCTTTCCTCGTCACTGCTATTGAGGCGGCTACTGTTGCGTACTTTACCGAAGTGATTAAATCTTCGCCTTGGTTTAATTTGCTTGCTAAAACTCCGTTAAAGCAATCTCCAGCGCCTACTGTATCGACTGGCTTAACCTTAAAAGCGGGTATTTCAATAATTTTTTCTTCTGCAGCGTTATATATCATACATCCTTTACTACCTAATGTAGTTACGATTGTTTTAACTCCTATTTTTGAAATATCTTTTGAAGCTTGAATAATTTTACCTTTAGATTCGCCAACTAACTCTTTAAGATTTAAAAGAGAATGTAATCGTAGTAATTCTCCCTCGTTGGGGATTAATACATCAATATTTCTCAAAATTGATAAACTAATTGGTTTTAACGGCGCAGGATTAAGAATTTTAACAGCCTTCCCTTGAACTGCTATTTTAAAAATTTCTTCAATTGAATCAATGGGAATCTCCATCTGAACGATCAAAGCGTTAGCGTTTTTTATGACTTCGGAATTTATTCGGATGTCTTCTGGCGTTAAATTGAAGTTTGCTCCGGGCGCTACACTAATCATATTCTCTCCGTTCTCGTCTATCATTATAAAAGCGATCCCGCTCGATTCGTAAGGATCCCTTATAATATGTTCTATGTCCACGCCTTCATTGTTTAATTGAGAAGTCATTTGATCTCCATACGAGTCTATGCCGACCTTACCAATAAAAATAGTATTAGATCCAGATCTCACAGAAGCCACCGCTTGATTCGCGCCTTTTCCTCCCAGGAATTGCTTAAATGTGCCCCCAGTTACAGTTTCACCTGGTTCCGGTAACCGTTGCGAGTATATGTTTAAATCCATATTACTCGAACCAATAATTAGAACGTATTGGTTGCTATTTGACATAATTTTACCACTTTAAAATCGCGATTTTTAGAACTCTCTTCGCTTTATATTATCAATTTATGAAACATCACAATTAAAACCAAGTGATTCTTAACGAATGGTTTTAATTTAATATAATTTTAAAAATAATATTAAGCAATGTAAATATGCTTGAAAAAATATACTAAAAACTTAATATAAACAAAGGTATTGATAATGGCAAAAGATAAGATAATTGGCCTAATCGTAATGCTCCTTGGTATCCTTATCGCGGTAGTTTATACCATGGGAAGCGTCGTTGATTTATGGTTTGGCACTCTTGGTGCAAACCCAAATTGGGACGTTGCCTTCCGATTATTTGGTATCGATTGGCTCGATTGGAGATTATTCACTGTTCTACCACTCTGGATTATGGTTCTTCTAATAGCAATTATTGCTATATGGATAGGATATTCGATGCTCACGACTCCAGCACCAGTTCCGCTCGAAGAATTGGAAGAGGAGTTAGCTGCTGAAGAAGAATCGGGAGAGTAGAAAGGATATAATTAACCTTTTTTATTTTTTTTTATTTAAAATTATATATTTATACCTAAAATTCTAGTTTCATCGCATTCAGGTTTAGGTTATTTAAATCAATTTGAATTAAAGAGTAATTAGGAATTTCTTTCGCATTCTCAGTTAAGGGAGTAGTGCTTACAAGGATTTCTTTTTGTTTTTTACTTAAAAATAAGGTGTGGTGCCTGCCGTTAAAATTAGTTTTATGATTAGTGATGACATTGCATGTGTGCGAATTAAATAGAAATGCGTTCGCGCCAGCACCTATCTCAATCTCTTTAAAAAGGGATTCCAAGGTATTCTTTAAATTTTTACCATCTTGTAGTTCGTCTATAATAGCACATAGATATTTTCGAGTGTCCAAGTTAGTATTACTATAAATACTTTCCAATTTTGGGTTTTTTAATTTTTTATCTGGAAAACCTTTTATGATTCCATTATGAGTTATGATATATTTCTCACCAATATCGATAGGATGTACGTCTCTAAAGGTCTTTTTCCAAGGGAGAGTTTTTCTCGCGTGGACTAAAAGGAAACGAGTTTTAATCTTAGTGAGGTTTTTCCAGTCCGCGTGGTAAATTTGAGTTATATCTCGCTTTATTACGAGTTTGTTGTCATCTTCAGAGATATAAGCGAAACCCCAACCCAATCCATGGTGCCCAAAAAGGTTATACTTCCTTAAATAATGCCAATGGCACGAGGTTACAAATTTTTTTAAAATTTTAAAATCAATTTGAAAGGGTTCAAGCGAACACTGAAAAAACATACGACACATAGTTATTCGTTTAAAAAAATTTTATTCAAATATCAAAGTTAAGACTCCGCTAAAAAGTAAGCGAATATTGAACCGTTATCGTGACAGGCAATTAAAATATTTGAGTTAAAATCATATTTTAGGTCGTTTAAACACGATTTTTTTTGAATTTTAGTAATAATTTTGCCAGAAACTTCGTCAATAATCAACAATTTCCCCTTAGTCGTTCCTAAAACAATATAACTATTCGAACCTATTTTAGTTTGAATCAAGCATTCCGTATTTATATGTGTTATGTCCCATTTTTTTTCTAATTTTTGGTTCAAACACATAAGTTTTGAGCTGAATTCGATATCTTCGATGTTAACAGACTCGTCAAAATATTCAAACGAATAGGTACTTACTAATAAATAACTTTCGTCATTATGAAGGAACGAAAGGCATTTCCAGACATAATCGTCGAATTGAATTGATTTAATTTCTTCTTGAGTAAGTTTATCGATTAAGTGAAGTTTTTTATCGTCTCCCCCACAAACAATCAATTCTCTATTTTTTGATTTGAAAATCGAAACGCAACGAATTTTATCTTTAAATCGTTTAAACCAAACTAAAGCTCCATCTTTTCCCTTAAAAACTCTGATTGATCCATCGTTTCCACATGCAATTACTTCTTTTGTTCCAAAGTCAGCAGAATCTCTATAAGTTATTGCTTCACCTATTCCATCTTCAAAAATCTGCCCCCAGATTAAAGAACCATCAATAGGGTTTAAAACTCTTAAGCTTTTATCTATCGAATACGCGATAATTTCGTCTATGTTATCGTGGTTTATGTCCTCAAACAAAAATCCGCTAATAGACGCACCAAATTGATGTGCCCAAAATGGTTTCAATTCATAGGAGAGATTGCATTTAAACACTCTTAATAAGCCATCTAAACCCCCCAAGATAACTTCGTTTTTTCTATCGCTATCTATATCGCATATCTTTCCGTTCCAAATCGAAGATTCTTTTGCGATTTCTAATTCAGATATTAACTTACCTTTCATAGAAAGTATAAGAAGTCTCCCGGATTTAGAGAATGCTATAATTTCATAGCTTCCGTTATTGTTAATATCTCCTACTTCAATCCCAAGAATTGACTCGCTATTAAGGAAATCCCATCGTTCTTTAATATACATCATTATTACTATTGCTAAACTGTTATTTCAATATAGGAAAATGTTTTTTGAAACATCAATAATTTTTTATAAAATATAATTATAAATAAAATTAAAATCAAATTTCTTTTTAATTAATAAAATTTTTAATAAAGAGGAATAAAAAATGTCTAACGAGAGAAGTGAAGTTCCAACATCGATTTTTTTCATGGGGGCATTAATCACCAGCGCTATTGGTGGAATTTTGCTCTTAGCCTTAGATTTCGGTGGATGGGACGGTTCAAATTATTACCTTGGAGTTTATATATTTGGAGGAATAGATGCGTGGAACAGTATTTATAGTATTCCAATAGTGATCTCAGGATTCTTGCTCTTATACTGTATGGGTATTTCAATACTTGTACTTAGATTTCCTGATAAAATCCCTGATAAGAAATATGTTAAATACGGGCTTTATATGTCAACAATGGTATTTTTTCTTAGCTTAATTGGAGGTATTATTTTTGCCGTGGCGATGGAATTAGAGGATGTTTGGTGGTGGTTTGATGCAGGTTTTTATGGTGGAATAATTGGTGGGTTCTTAACGGCTATATTGTATTACCTAGGTTTAAAAAATCTTGATTTACCTTAAATTTATAATATCTTTTTTTTTTAAAGAAAAAAATTTTCTATCAATTATTTCCCAAAATAAGAAAGAAATTTAAATTTTTTACGCAATTCTCAATATCAAAGATAATTAATTTATCTATATTCAGAAAAAAAAACTTCGAAAAGAAACAAAAACAACAAAAAGGTATTAATTATGGGATTCGGAATCAAAATTGATATGGATGCTTGCACTGGATGTGGAACATGCTATGAAGTCTGCCCAAGCGAGTGCTTTGGCGAACCAGAGGGTGGAAAAGTGCATGTACTCGAAGATAATAGAGACGATTGCGTTGGTTGCATGGCATGTGAAACACAATGCCCTGAAGAAGCCATAACAATAACTGAGGATTAAAATTCAATAAATTCCTCTTAGATTTTTTAGAAAACTCTTTTTTTTTTTATTTTTAAATTAAATTTTATTATTTTCAGATCGTGAAACACACCTTTCACGAAAATTTGTATGTATTACCGAAATATGCTAAGATATATCGGTGTAATACAATTTATAAAAACATAAGAAGAATAAAAAAATTTGTTGAGTTATCGATTACAAATCCGCGCAGAGAAAAACAATGAGCTCCTTTATATAAGTTTTAACTTCTTTTAATTTAACATTTTCGTTTACTGCGTGGTCATTAGAACCAGGATTTCCTACTCCATGAAGGATAATATCTTTAGTTTTTAGAATTTCAGAGACGTAACCCATATCAGTACTTCCAGCGTTTCCAATCACCATAATTCTATTTTCTGGTACTTTTTGGACCTCCATCATAACTTTTTTCATCCTAGTTATATCGGGAGCGTTTGGATCTGCGACCATAGGTGGGTAATCGTAAACAAAAGTAGTTTTAACATCTAGTAATTTGCTTTTTGCTTTTCCTCTTTCTATTGCTTCAGAGATTTCTTTCTTAACATCCTCGAGATTTTCGTCAGGGATTACTCTTCGGTTAATAGTTAAAGTACATAAATCCGGCACTATATTCGTTTTTGTTCCCGAATGTATAATGTCTAGGTTGAACATGGGGGTCATATTTCGTTTTTCGCCCGTTCCAAATCTAGGTAACCCCGGAATGTTTTTACTTTCGCGAACTTCAACGATTTTTTTTAATTTCATTAATTCTACTAAGATTGGAACAGTTTCTTCTAAGGCATTTATTCCTAAAAAGTTCATTCCTGAATGGCAACTTTTTCCAAAAGATTCGACTATAACATTTAACGCCCCCGCCGTTCCTATAGGAATTATGGGGTTAATTACGCCTTCCATACAGAACACCGTTCCTTTAATGTATCCTTTTTCTGCAAGATAACGTATTCCGGGCCATATACCAATTTCTTCGTCAGTACAATTCATTACATTGATGTTATATTTTGGAGTTAATTTTAGTTCTTCAATTATTTGGAGGGCTAAAATCAGACAGACCATAGCACCTTTCATGTCAGAAGTTCCCCGACCATATATCTTTCCACTTCCAATCATAGTTGCTTCAAATGGTGGGAACCGCCATTTTTTTTCTCCATCATTCGGAGCTGGTACAACATCCATGTGTCCATAAAAACTGACATCTTTATCTCGTCCGAAACTTTTTGTAGCAACAAGATTAATTCGAGGTCCTTCTAAAGAATATGGTATCTGTTTTACCAATTCTTCTGGCACAACAACTTCTTCCAAAGAGTACCCTAAATTTCTGAAAAAGGGGATTAAAGCATCCACATATTGGCGATATGCATTTCCAGGAGGGACTGTAGTATCAATATTGATAAAGGTTCTCATAACGCTCATTACTTTTTCCCTATCTAAATTATCTACAACATTATAAATTTGCTCTAAACTCATAATCTTAAATCACCTTAAATTAGAATATATATTGAAAAATAAGTAATGTAATAAAATATTTCTGAAAGGAGATCTATTTTATATCACAAATTACCACAGCAATATTTTGCCGCAATTCTTACAAGTTCCTTCATTAATCTGCATATTAAGACAGTTTTCGTGGTAATTTGTACCACATGCTTGGCACATGTATATTTTACCTGTGTAATCACCAAAGTCATAGCCGCAATAACTGCATTTGTTTGCAAAAGAAAAATTACTACTATTTACATCCACTTCAACTATTTGCGAAGTCCCTGTTAACCCTGTATTTGTACTAGAAGGGGTTAAAAACGAACTATCTTGAGAAGGTGTAACCGTTTGTTGTTGCTGAGAATAAGGCTGAGGTTGTTCCCAGTTTGAAATGTATCCTTGAGCAGGTTTTTTAGATATTCCCATCTTTAAAGAAACTTTCTCGTCTAAAATATTTGTTAATATTAAAGCTGAGGCGTATTTACCTTTTGCCCCGCCTTTTTGTAGGTGCGTATGAGAAATTAAATGAATAACGCGCCCTCCAGTTTTACCATGATCAAAATAACATAAAACGGGAGCTTCGCCCCACTTTTGCTGAATTCGCAAAGAAGAGATTAATACTCGTACGGATGGATTAAGAACTTGAATTGGAAAAGATCTATTTTCAAGCCACCACTTAAATTCGGTTTTTTTGGTGTTTTTTGACGATCCTTTTTGCCATTTTGCTTGTTGTATTTCACTTATTACTCCATCTAAGAAAGGATGATTTGGCTCAAGTATTTGACACGCAACAACAGCGTCGGCAGTTCTTTCTTTGTTCCATCGGATATAACCCGGGAATATTGGTTCCACAATATGTTTTATAGCCCAGTCTGTTGTTATTATCCACCCTCCTTTTAGCGAAACATATTCACTAATTTTAGGGAAAGCCGAATGTGGTATTTTATCTCCTGGACACCCAATCAACACGACATCGTAATCACTTAAATTATACTTCATGATATCGGTAGGTTTAATAGTTATATGTTTTGCCGCATACATATGATCTATTACTTTTTTAGGTTTTTCATAGCGACCTTCGACCGCGAGTATTCTGCCGTGCTTCTCGACTGCTTTTACAACATCTTTTTTATCGAGCGCTTCCATTTTACGCTGTTTAACTTCAGAATAAAGATCCTTCCAACTACTCATTAAATAACCTCTTTTATTAATATTATAAGGTATTAAATATTATTTTTACTAAGTAATAAAAAATAATTCATATTTATATTTTCATTGGAAGCGAGAATTATGGAAAATTTTAAAAAACTTGGAGAGCCTTTAGAGTTTTGGCAATATTTTTTTCAAATCACTAAAATTCCTCGATGTTCAGCTCACGAAGATCAGATGAGAGAATATATTAAGAAAGAAGCGGAGAAATTAGGTTTTCAAACTGAGGTTGACCAAATAAAAAATATTGTTGTGCGAATTCCATCCAAAATAGGGTATAATTCAGGGATTTTAGGAGTAGTTTTGCAGAGTCACATGGATATGGTGTGTGAAAAGAATGAAGATGTTATTCACGATTTCTCAAAAGATCCATTAAAATTAAAGATCGTTGAAATTGAAGGTGAAAGATGGCTAACTGCGGAAGGGACAACATTGGGAGCAGATAACGGCGTGGGAATCGCGTATCAGCTCGCTATTATGAAGAAAATCCACGATGGTAGTTTAAACTTTGATTCAATTAATTTAGACTTATTATTTACTGTAGATGAAGAGAGAGCCCTTACGGGTGCGAGACAAATAAGTAAAAACTTGATTAAAGGAAAATATCTATTAAACCTTGATTCGGAAGAAGATGACCGTTTCACAATTGGTTGTGCAGGAGGGAGAACATTTACTGTAAAGATAAAAAGAGAAAAAATAAAGAAAAATAGTATTGATACAAATTTAACACCAATTAAAATTTCCGCAACTGGTTTAGTTGGGGGGCATTCAGGCGGAGATATTCATAAAGGTCGGGGTAATGCGCTAAAAATTATTGCCCAAATTTTATGGAAATTGAATAAAAAATATAAAGTTTATATCAGTTCTTTAAAAGGGGGTAATCTATCGAATGCTATTCCAAGAGAATGTCATGCTATTATTTTTATAAATAAAAATCAGTTTATAGAAATTGGTTCTTATATAAAAAAGTTGGAATTAAATATTCAAATGTTGTATAATGAAATCGAGCCAAATTTTAAGATTTCTTTCGAAAAATTAGACGCATTTACAGAAGATCTCACATTGACTAAAGAAATTCAAGATAAATTGTTAAACTTGTTATATTTGATGCCTAACGGCCCTATTTCTCTACATCCAACGAGTAAAGGATTAGTTCATACGTCTTCTAATTTGGCGTCTATAAAAACACATGAAGATTTTATTGAATTTCAAATAAGTCAAAGGAGTTTGACCCAGTATGACAAAGATGTTATCCATGAAAAATTTACAACTTTAATGAAGATGTCTGGCTTAGAATTCAATAAAACTATTGATACGGAATATCCTAGTTGGCCGCCGGATTTTGATTCAAAAATTACGAGCATATCTAAATCGGTATATAAAGAACTATTTGGCGAAGAAGTTATAATTCAAGCAATTCACGCGGGATTAGAATGCTCCTATTTTGGACACCATTTTCCAGAGATGGAAATGATATCTTTTGGCCCTGATGTTTTGGGAGGCCATTCTCCTGACGAAAGGCTGAAAATAAGAAGCGTAGAAAAAGTCTGGAAATTTTTAGTAACTTTACTTAAAAATTTAGGTTAAATAACTTGAATAATTATTTCTTTTTTAAAAAAATTTTAATTCAAAAGAAATTTATAAAACAAAGAAAATAAAATTCTAAGATTATAATGCAAAAAGAAAGAAGCACCAAAACAAAGCTTGTTAAAGAAGAAGTTATTGGTTCAGAGACGGTTTTTGAAAAAATCAAAGATAAAACTCCTTGGGTCTTTGGTAAAACACTAAGAAAACCTAAATTATTGTTTCCTGACATAAAAAGGCCTAGAATGGATATGCCTCTTCCAGGAAAATCATTGGCTGCGATAGTGGTTTATATTGTTTTGTTCCTTTTACAAACTGGAATTGTATATTTAATAATTAGAAACCCTCCAGCTTTGGGATCTAATCCACAAACAGGTGCACCTATGTTTCTTTATCCTAACATTAATGAATCGTTTATAATTGAAGGAATTGTCGCTTCAATATTTATTTTTTTGTGTTCTTTAGGCTTTATTTTTTTATATCAAGCATCTCAATATGTTTATAATAAGAATACTGCAATAAGGTATTTAATTGTAGGGATTATTTTAATTGTAATTGCTTTTGCTACATTACAAGCAATGATTACGATTAAACTTGGTGACACATTATTTAATGTGTAATATTGACCTTACCGGTAATTGCCCTAAATAGGATAAAACTCTTTATATTTATTATAATAAGCTTAAAATAGTTAAATCTCAGATGCCATTGAGGATAGACACTAATTTTTTGAATCCAGTCCATTAATACTCAAGTTGAACTTATTGAAGTAGTTTAAAAGTTTTCACGGAAAAAGAAAAAAAAGAAAAAATTATAAATTTTCTAAGTAAGACTAAAAACTTGATTTATTTAAGCGAATCTGTAAACGCGTTATAGGCGGCTTCGTCTAATAAATTACCTTTTTCTGCGTCCCAATTTGAGGCATCGATCTTATATAACCAAGCTGAGAAGCCATCTTCGTTAATTTTCTCAGGCTCGTCCATCAAATCGCCATTTACTTCTTTAACTGTTCCAGAGACCGGACTATATACATCTCCAACAGCTTTACTTGACTCAACTGTGGCGTCAATTGGATCCGAAGTTGGTTCATCTCCATCCATTGTTAGCTGAGTAAGTTCAGCACCTTCAAGTGCATCAACATCAACAAAAGAGATCTCTCCTAATTGCTCAGCTGCAAAAGGAGTAAGTCCTACTTCGCCATTTGCATCATTATACCATTGGTGGGTTTTAGTATACCAAATCGTCATGTTATATTCAACTTTTTGTTTAAAATTTTTTAAATTTTTATAATATCGAATTTAAGTGTATGATAAGACTAATTATATAATAGATTTAAAATTTTTTTATTCCAGAAAAAAATTTTTAAAATAAAACAACGGTATAAATGAAACATTCACTTAAGAAACAGATAGATTCGTTTGTTGAATTTAAACAGTGGTATATTAAGATACTGCAAGATTTTAATTTTGATCTTCAAAAAGATCGAGAAGCAAGGGATTTATTATCTCGTATTTTAGAAGAAAAACACTATTCGTATAACCTTGAGGAGATTTTGCTTTCTTTTAAGGAAATTATACAAAAAAAAGCGTATATCTGTGTTTTTGGATGTGGTCCTTCATTAGAAGAATCAGTTGATTATATACTAAGAAATTTAGGAAAAAACTTTTTTAATAACTGTGTGAATTTAGCTGCTGATGGAGCTGCTCAATTGTTGAATGAGAGAATCATACCGATTGATGGTATTATAACTGATTTAGATGGTATCAATAAAAGAGATTTCCTCAAGGCGAATTATGTAATCGTCCATGCACATGGAGATAATATTAGTCTTTTAGAGTATTTTAAAAACACAATTATAGACTTCACAAATGTAATCGGAACAACTCAAGCAGAATCAGCTTACAATCTAATTAATCCTGGTGGCTTTACTGATGGCGATAGGATTCTATCTTTTATATCGTCTTTACTTTTACCTAAGCACGAATTATATCTTATAGGTATGGACTTTAACGACATTATTGGCAAATATAGTAAACCAGAAATACAAAAAAATCATAAAGCTAACCCAATCAAGCTGAAAAAATTACAATATGCTTTACAAATTATTGAATGGTTATTGAACAGAATCAAAAACCCCGTGTACATAATCAATTCGAAAATTGTCTCAGATAATCTTAAAAATCTAACATTGGAAATGTTTAAAGAAAAAATTCTACAGAATTAAATTTCAGATTCTGTATTCTTCTATTCCGTTATTCGTAATCATATAGCGTGTTTTCTTTTCAGGAAATTGATGAGAATTTATTAAATGGAGATAACCCGTCTCGCTTTCTTTACGATTTAAATATATAACTTCAGAGAAATAGTGATTCAAATATCGCAATCCTACGGGGAGTTCCCTTACAATCGAGTTTTCAATAAAATTTGGAGCAACTTGAGCTGTTAAAATTGTAATTAAATTATATTTACGAGTAAGAGTATTAATTTTTTCCAAAATCTTCAAAAATCTTGTTTTAGCTCGAAAAGATGAAATTTCTTTATCACTAAGCTCAAATCTATAATAGTTATTGATAGAGTCAATGATAAGAATTTTTGCATTATTTTGTTTGATTACATCTTCTATCTCGTTTAATTTTAGTAAAAAAGCGGGATTACTCATGATTTTAGATACTAAAATATTCTTTAGAATCTTTTCGCTTTCAAGTTTTTGGGTTATTGCTAATACACTTATCCTTTCGGGGCGAAATGTGTTTTCTGTGTCTAAATAGATCAACTTAAAGGATTTGTGATAAGCTTGAACAGATAATTGATGACATAATTGAGTTTTTCCAGTTTTGTTCGCCCCAAAAATTATATAGGTTTTGTTTGAATGAAACCCACCGCCAATAACATCGTCAATATTTTTTGAACCAGTTGAAATGCTAAATTTTTCTCGTTTATTTCTTTCGATTTCGCTAACAATCTTTTTTGTACTAATAATCAATGATTTTTTTAGATTTACCGTGCTCGATTTGTTTGATTTCATCTTTTAGCTGACTAAATTGTGTAATTACTATTAATTTATAAATTCAGAAAAACTTGATTTTGATAATTATTAATAATTTTAGCAATAATTAAATCGTAAATTTAATTTTTGATTAAACATAAACTATTAAATATATTAACTTTAAGATTTGTTTTTATATAATTTATTATAAAATATATTAAGTTCGTTTAAAATTACGATGGCAAAAAAAAAAGAAGTTTGTCCGTACTGTGGGAATAGTTTCGCTTATTTAAGCCGTCACAAATGCAAAGTAAAGGAGAGGCTCGAGGGGTCAGAAGAATCCGATAAGTCTGATGTTGAAAGAAGGTTAGAAAGGATCGAAGATAGAAAGAAAGAAGGGTCGCGCAGTTTAAGAAAAGATGAGAAAGCGGTTCTTAGAATTATTAGCCGAGAAAAAGATGTGTTTTTTTTTAGGTTATTAGAGCTTACAAACAAAAAGCGAATTGAACTCGATAAAATTGTAAATACTCTATATTTACAATCTAAAATTAATATAAATCGCGAATTATTGGAAGCTTCTTGGGTAAAGCATATTACTATAATTGAAAAAATCGATGTAGAAGTTAAGGATATTCAAGTTAAAAGAGAGGAAAATGATTTCATTTTAGATATTTTTTCACATCAACCATGTTTAACTTGTCCATTTACGGGTAAGTGTAATAAAACAAATCTCGACCAATTTAATCCTTTACATTGTCCTTGGTTAACTCAATGGGTTAAAGCGTCCTTAGAGGGGCAAATTTACGTAACCAATTTTGAAGAAATTCAATCAGAAGCGCCAGAATGATTATTTTTTCCTTAACCCAATTAAATAAATTTCATTGCTCTTTTTGTTACTTGATTTTGGTTTTAGGCTTTTTACAATCGTAAAGTTTTGCTTCATTTTTTTGTAAAAATCTTCATAATCTAGTCCTTGAAATACTTTAATTACGAAGTTTCCCTTAAATTTTAAAAATTTTGTAAGTTCAAGAATTTTAAAACAGAGTTTTACTTGCATGGCTTGATCACTAAATTTATTTCCTGATTTTTTGATACTGGCATCAGATAAGATAAGATCTAGTTTTTCTCCTTCGAAGTATTTTTCAACTTCAATTTGAAACTCAGGCGTAGTAAAATCCATTCGAACTGTGTTAATATTTTCAATAGGCGTTATGCGTTTTATATCTATACCCATAATTTTATAATGATCTCGGTGATAATAATTATCGTTATATTTCGATAAATTTTCTTCAGCAAATTTCTTCGCAACTTGAAGCCATGAACCTGGAGTGCTACCCAAATCCAATATATAAAAGGCTCTTTTAAAAATGGTGAATCTTCTTTGTATATCAAGTAATTTAAATGCTGAGCGGGCCCTATATCCTTTACGTTTAGCTTGTTTATACGCTGCGTCTTTCTTATGTTCTTCTGCTGCCTTTGGCATGGTCCATATTCCTTTTTAATTTGTTATATTTTTTAGTATATTTTTTAACGCATTAATTCCCATATCTGTTTTAATTGATATAAAATCAAAATGAGTTCTTGATGCCGAATAACCGCTTTTGCCAATTGCTTCAATTAATTTTTCGATTTTGGGAATTGATGGGAGCTTTAATTGTTGACATAATTTATGTATGTTATAGTAAGAAACGGGCATGCCTATTTCATCTAATGCGTATTTAATAATTTTTTCTATTCTGTTTTTACTCTTGAAATTGAATTTTTCATTTAAATGAATTATATCTTCAAGAAAATATCTTTTATGTAATTCCTTAATCCAAAGTGGGCCAGAATACGATAATTGTTCTTCCTTAAGGCATGATGGGCATTTTTGAGGAATCGTTAAAATATCGTTTAAAACGGACGAGCGATACCCGCAATTGTTGCAATGAATAATATATCCATAACTCTTTGATAAGTCCTTAAAAATCTTCGCTTTACTTTTGTACGTAAGGGCAAAAATTCTTATGAAATGATTTGAATAAAAAGTTAACAACGGAATTATACCTAAATTGTTAACATTAGCAATTCTTGAAATATAATATATTAGTATCCTTGCTCCAATTTCTTTACAATATTTCGTGTGCAGTGGTTTAGACATGTATTTTCTAATGCAAGCTTTTGGTTTTACACCAAATAATACTGCGGTATCCGTGGCCGTTATACATAACAATCCATTTTCTTTCTTAATCGATTTAAATGCAGAATCAATATATATGTTTGGAGTGCCAAAAGGATCAATTGAGATTACATCGGGGCTTTCAATCATTTTTTCTTCCATTAAGCAAGATCTTTGCGCGATTTCTATGCATAATAAATTGGCATCTTTTTGTGAAGAGATGATTTGAGTATTTTTTTCTAAATCGTTTAGCTTTAAATTTTTTTTAATAAGCTTTGTAGCTATCGGGTTAATATCGTTAATAAATATTTTTTTGAAATTATTGGAAGCTTTTAACAATCTAATAGGCCCTATGCCCGAAGCGGCCATACAATCTACCATTACCAACGAATCTCGATTAATCAGTTTATTGTACGTTAGTATAGCTAAAATTGAAATATCTCGGTTTATTTCCATTTTTTCATTATAAAAAACATCCATTGATTTGGAAGGTATACTATAGTTGTCATTCTTATATAAATAGAATTCTACAGACCCTTCTTGTTTTTTGACATATTTTTTATTATTTAGGTTGAGATTTCCAATCTTCATATTAAGTTAATCATTTTGTTCAAGTTAATTAATAATTTAGACAAAATTATATCTCTTTTAGAGCGATAAAAAGAGGTTAACGGGTATAGCGCTCCCTAATAAACCACCAGATGTCTCATCATGTATCTTGTCCACATTAGCCTTAGTTAAGGGCTCAATATGTTCAATTTTTTTTACTTTGTTAGGGTCTTCAGTACTACCAATAATTAAAAATTCTCCGTTTAAAGTTTTGATGATAAAGGCTAACGGGAGCCACTCATAATAAATGCGAATTTTTGGTTTTGGTGAAGGAAAGTATGAATAAATTCCACCATAAGTTATTATAGCATGGAAATCACCAACAAAGCTTCCGCTGTAGCGATTTTTAAAATGATGATTAATTAATACTTGTTCATAAGCCCTACATTTATCTGACCATTCCGTAGAATCCCCTCCAAGACATCTGATGCCACCCTCTTCTTTGTTAGGCAATGTCTTTAATTCTTGAAAGACATAATGATAAAAAGTCATGCTGTATGGAGATGTGTCCAGAATGAATTCAGCAACTTGTCCATTAAGCGCTAATATTAAGTTTGTATAAATCCCATAAAGTACATAAAAACTACATACAATAAGTCCCGCTTCGTCATAAATCCCCACAATCGTCCCAACAGTTCTATTTACTATTACATTTGAAGAGCCATCAACAGGATCTATCGTTATACCAAACTTTCCATCGCTTAAAACGGGTTCTGCTTCTTCAGAAGCAACAAAAAGAAAATCTGTATCGCTTTCTTGAAGCGCTTTTAATATAATGCTGTGCGTTAATATGTCTTCGTGAATTTGGGATTCACCGTAAATATTTATGGTCTTATCTTTTACCTTTTCAATGTTCATTCTCTGCTCAATTTCACGAGAAGTGATGCCCCTTTCTAATAACCCGCGAATAGGGATTGTTGCTTCAGCAATTATTTCTATAATTTCTATTAAATCGCCTTTATTTGAAAAATAATGAGGGATGTTTTTATCCAACCATTTTGACAATTTCATTGTCAAAATTTCATTATATCGACTCATTTGGGGTCTTCTTTAAAACCTTGTTTATTTAATATAGTATAAAATACAAGAGAATTATTACTTTTTCTTTTCATTAACAAAAACTTAAGGTGGTTTATTTTATCCGTTCGTTCAATTTTGATAGAATTTTTTACCCAATATTCCATAACATTACCTCCGCGTTCCACTTCATAAGTTTGGCCCT
>JAHQWH010000018.1 GCA_029856105.1 Promethearchaeia archaeon
CCATTATATCTTTCTCTTGTAATTGGTTCTAAAATAGGGATGAATTTTCCGTTGTTTAATAGTTCAAATATTAATTTTGTTAAAAACGCCCACGTCTTAATAGAATTACTAAAACGCTTCACACCTCGATCTTGACTGCCAATTATTTCCAATTGAAATAATAATTTTACAGTAGGAGCAATAGGCATGATTTTTCCAATGAATGACGATACTTCAAAAAATTGTGTGGAAGATTTTTTATCATTATTAGCTTTTAATGAATGTACCGGAACCGCAAAGTTGATCTTACAAGTTAATAGCTTATTTGCAGGAATGGTTGGAAAACTGAGCTTAATAAGCTCAGTGAGTTCCTTTTCTGATGGTTTTGCTGGATTCCACAATAGAAAAAAACTAGAATTTCTAGGAAGTTGTTTTCCTTTAGAAATTAATTCAAACCCACTTAATGGCTCATTCCAATAAGATGCTGGAATATAAATTAATTCGAGTTTATTAACAAGTTTCATGAATCAATAGGGCTCCAAATCAAAGAATAATTAAAGATTTTTGTATATAGATTTTCTAATATTTAATGCTTGTATATTTTAAACCTCGATGTATTTAATGTAAAATTAGATTAAAATTTATATTATTTTCGTCAAAAATGCCCAAAACTTGTACTAGTAATCGAAATAAATTTTTAAAAATTCAAAGGTTCTGATTTAGTGATAATTTCTACCTTGCCATTCCGAATTAAGACATCATTTTCAAGTCTTTGACCTCCTAACCCCTGTTTGTAAGCTCCTGGTTCTACAGTAAAAACCATCCCATCTTGAATTGTTTCTTCTTTCCAATGTTTTTTCGAATACTCATCCGTAGGTTTTCGACTTATTGATGGTGAATCGTGTACAGTTAACCCTAAACCATGACCTAAAGAATAAGGCATACTATATCCACCTTTTTTAAGTATTTGTTCTGCCGTATCATGAATTTTCCATAAAGGTACATCTATATCAATCATTTCAATTGCTGCTTCATAAGATTTGACTGTTAATTCACGCATTTTAATCTGTTCGTCTGACAATTTGCCGAAACTAATCGGTACAGTAATATCCGAATTGTATCCCTGAAATTTAGCTCCAAAATCAATTAGAGCTAACCCTGGTAGACCAAATTTCTGATCACTAGCAAAAGGATATTGGTGAATTTCATGAGCGCGTGATGAATTTGCAACAAGAGGTTCAAAAGCAACGTCATCACCAGCATAATCTGCTATTCTTTTTCTTACTGTAAACGATAAATCTTTCTCTGTACCATCAGGAGAATTTATACAGAAATCTTGGATATCACTAATAATTTTTGTTCCAATTTCCGCTGCTTTTAATAATTTCTTAATCTCAAGTTCAGTTTTAGTTGCCCTCAATTTTTGGAAAAATTGCTCAATTTGGATGGGTTCTTCAAAATACGCTACTCCGGGAATTAATGCTTTCATTTTTATAATAAAGCCATAAGTAGTCGTTGAATGGACTCCAACCGCAATAGATGCCTTTTTCCAGCGATTCTCAAATAAATCTTTCATTGCTAAAAATATATTGAAGCTAAAATTAGCTGGATTTATAATTTCATCAACCTCAGAATGTTTTTCTGCTAAAGGTACATCCCAAGGTATTAAGATCGATTCTCCACTTGAATTTATTAACATCGTTGCGTCGGTAGGATGACCAGAAAGATATTGCAAGTTAACATTCCGACTGTTTTCGTAATCAGTTATCATTAGAACATCGATTTTCTTTTCTTCTAAAAATTTTAAAATAGATTCGAATTTTTCTTCTGTAATAGGTTTCATTAGCTCACCTTGTTTTACTTTGATTATTAATCTAACCTAAAAAAAATTATATTTTTAGAACATTTTCCTCAAACATCTTTTGATTGATTTCAACACCCAAGCCAGGTTTATCTAACGCTTTAACTTTTCCTTTTTCGCACTTTATTGGTTCTTCAAGTATTTGATACTCGTCTGGAATAAATGGAAATTCGCACCAATCGCAACGCGAAGCCATAATAAAATGAAGATTAGCAGCCAGTATATGGCCGAAGCCGAATATATGGGGTATACAGCGCACTCCTTTTACTTCTGCCATCGCGTCAATCTTTTTCAGTTGTAAATAACCACCACTACGAGTAACGTCGGGTTGCACTATATCGTAGCTTCCCTTTGATAGAATATCTTCAAACCTAAAAGTACCCATATCGTTTTCTCCTCCTGCTATTTCCACGGGAGATTTATTGCGTAAAATAGCGAGACCGTTCAAATTATCGGAAGGTAAAGGTTCCTCTAACCAAGCCACATTGTATTTATCGCAAATATGCGCGACTTTTAACGCATCTCTAACCGTTGTATATCCCGAGTTCACATCCACCATAATATCTATATCAGGAAAAGCGTCCCTAACTTCCTTTATGATAGCTTCATCGCTTTTTAAACTCTTTCCAATTCGCAACTTTACAGCCTTGAAGCCGTTTAAATCAATAGCGGATTGAACAGCTCCAACAGCAGCTTTGGGTTTGTAAGCCCGCGGCATAGACGCATACGCTCTTACTTCTCTTTTCATCCCTCCCAACAATCTATATATTGGTTGCTTCGTTGCTTTTCCAATAATGTCCCATAACGCTACTTGGATCGCGCTAGTTGCTTGAGGTATGCCAAACATTATTCGATTGCTCGAATGATATATTGTATTGTAAATTTCCTCAGTCATAAACGGATCTTTTTTTATTAACAATCGCTTAAGTGCCTCATCGATAAATTGTTTATGAGCTATATTGCTTAAATTCCAGTGAGATAAGGCCCAACCGTCTATATCTTCGTCTGTTTTAACGTTAATATATAATCCGGTGGCTTTTATTGCGGGCATTGAACCAATTTTTAATTTAAAATCTAATTGTAAAACATGTGTTTTAACATCTGTAATTTGCATAAGAACTCACATCAAAAATGTTATTATAAATATTATTATAAATAATATATATATTTTAATTAAACTTTTAGACAAAGTATTATTTAATTCTATTGTATTACAAATTAATTGCTTAAACGGGTTCACTCGTGGCTGAATTATTTGGATCGTCGTCATCAGAAAAAAATCCTTTCGAGGAATTAACCGTAGTCTATGTCCTATATTTTGACGAAGCTCGTGGTCATATGCCCATATTAATCTACCCGGATGACCGATATAAAGACGACAAGACATTTATGCGCCCGATTAAGTATCACCCTATTTGGTTTTTAAGTTTAAACGAATCTGACGCTTTAGATCATATAGACTTGGAATTTAAAAACTATACTTTTTTTGGAAAAAAATTTATTGCTCATTCTCAAAGAGAAAAAAGGAGAGCTGGCCTCACAGGAGAAACTCCTGAGAATATCGTGATTATAGTATCGTTACCAAACAAGATCGAACTTTTTGGAGATGATCTCATTAGACATTTAACTCAAGATATAAAAGAAAACTTTGAAAACAAAATCTTTGAAATTATTGAATCTGAGATATTGAAAGATGATGTAATTAAAACTCCTAAAACTAAGAAGATTATTGAAGTGGGTGATAAAATTAAGAATCAATTAAGAGAATTGATTGATAACACGACGGATAACTTTTTTTCTACTGTAATTAAACAAGCTGACGCTAGTTCAATAAGAATGCAAAAAGCGATTGCTTACTTGGCGTTTAAAGGGATAGATATATCGAATATACATAGCGAAGATTACAAAGGTTCTTTCTCGAGTATTCAATTATTTGACCCTAACAAAAAAGGAGAATTAAATTTTATTGACAAGAATCCCTTTATATTACATAAAATTAATATCGTGGAAGATAGCCAAGAATTAGAGATATTAGTCCAAAATAATTCTCTTAATGAAATGAAAGGGTTAATTGTAAAAATTACTCATCTGAAAGAATATTTCGAAAAAGAAATTATGATTGAATTGATTGATTCTTGGTACGCTGAAGAGGAATTAGTATTTATTTCGCCCATTATTCCCCACATTGACGAATACATCTTCTTTATTATAGATGAAGTAAGTAATGATAAGTTATTATCAAAAAGAATCGATCTAAATCTTATAAAAAAACAAAATAATTAATAAAATGGTGTTAAAAATATGGCTGACGAATTAATTGATAAAGAAGAAATAATAATCAGAAATTATCGAACATCTGATTATAAAGCAACTTTAGAAATTTTAAGAGAGCTCCAAGACCAATTTAACATTGGATTAGACGAAGCAAAATGGAGAGAAACTTCTGGATTAAGACAATTTAAACCCAATTTGAAACGTATAACCTTGATTGCTGAATTAAAATCTACTGGACAAGTTGTTTCAATGGGAATGTTAGAAGCAGTAAAAAACAACCTAGGACAGTACCTTGGCTATCTTAATTCGTGGGCTACCAAGAAAGAATTTATCGGAAGAGGAGTAGGTAAAATCTTAGCGGATAAAGCTATACAAATCTTAAAATCTTGGGGTTGTGAAGCCGTGAGAATTAATATGGCATATAAAGGCGTAAAAAGATTAATAGACATCTTTGGAAAAGTAGGTTTCGAGCCTATAATTGTCGTCCTTGAGAAAAAATTTGAGTAATACTTAGATTTTCTTTATTAGTGGTTCAAACCAAATAACCAAATATTATCATTTTTCTCTCCTAAATAAGCGACCTTTTTAAATTTAATACTTGTGTTATTTTAAAAAACAAAATATATTTATTCTAAAAAATTGAAAATCACATAACTAATTAATTTAAATCTAAATTATAAAAACAAAAATATTAGAGGTAAAAATTTAATATGCCAATTGGTATTAAAAGTTATGGCGCGTATTTACCGCGCTGGTTGCTTCCTCGCGATCTTATTGCTAAAGCATGGGATTTTCCTTCTATTCCCGGCTCAAAAGCAGTTGCTAGTGCGGACGAAGATAGTATTACCATGTCGGTTGAAGCAGGGTTAGATTGCTTAGCAGGTATCGACCTAAATAGCGTTGATGGACTTTTTTTCGCGTCAACTACTCAAGTCTATACGGAAAAAGATTCAGCTTCTTTAATTGCTACGGTATTGGATTTAAGGGAAGGTATAATAACAGCAGATTTTACGGATTCATTAAAGTCTGGAACTACTGCCCTAGCTAGAGCTATTGATACAATCAAAGCGAATGATGATATAAAAAGCATTCTTGTTGTCGCTGCTGATACTCGAGAGCCTGAACCTTCCACCATGTGGGAATACGGTTATGCTGATGGCGCAGCGGCTTTATTAGTAGCAGAAGGGGACGATTTGCCGCTTGTTATTGACGATTATTATTCGATTTCGGCAAATGTAACAGGACCTTGGAAGCGAACACACGAAGATAAATTTATAAGAACTTTCGAAGTCAAAATGGACGCTCAATTCTACGTAAAAAGTATTACGAAAGTAATGTCTGAAATTATGAAAAGGAACAATCTAAAACCAGAAGAAGTCGATGTTGCCGCTTATTATTACAACAACCCTAGAGTTCACGGGAGAATTTCAAAAATGATGAAGTTTCCACAAGGAGCTGCTCAAAACGGTCTATTTTTCCAGTTAGGCGATTTTGGAACCCCGATGGCATTCATGTTGCTAATGGCTGCTTTAAAACGACCTAAGGAAGATGGAAAAGTAATTTTGGCGGGATATGGAGATGGGGCAGATGCTATTTTAATGCACATCAAAGACAGAAAAGCCGTAAGAGAACTTTCAAAGAAGCACTTGGGCGTAGCAGGACATCAAAAATCGATGATATCTTTGAAGAATTACAACGTATTTATTGAAAATAAAGAATTACTTGAAAAAGACCGTTACGTCCGAAAAAGCTCTGCTGTAACCATGTGGCGAGATTCACCCGCTATTTATAAATGGTATGGTCTCAAATGTACTAGCTGTGGAACCGTTCAATATCCTACAACAGCGCGTTCATGCGCTACATGTAGAGCAGACGACCAACTTGAACTAATTAAACTTGCGCACAAAGGAACCATTTTTACGTATACTTTAGATCATCTAGTTGGAGGGGCTTACTTAGCTACACCCGTCCCTCGATGTGTAGTTGATTTAGAGGGTGGAGGACGCGTGTTATTAAACATGACGGAAATCCAAAAACCCGAAGAAAACGTAAAAATTGGTATGGAAGTTGAACTTACTTTTAGAAAAGAACACGAAGGAGCAGATTTCCATAACTATTATTGGAAATGTCGGCCCTTAAGACATTAGAGGTGAAAAAAAATGAGTAAAATAAAAGGAATTAGGGATAAAGTAGCCATTATTGGCTGTGACGCTACAAAATATGGCGAACGATGGGATAAAAACCAATACGATTTGCTCTTTGAAGCCTCACGAGATGCGTTTAAAGATGCGGGAATTAAAAAGGACGAGGTTGAAGCAGCTTGGGTCGGTATCTACTACTACTTCACCGGGATGTCCGGTGCGACAGTGGAGGATATTCTTCGATTGGATGGGATTCCAATCACGCGTACAGAGAATTATTGTGCTTCGGGAATGGACGCTTTTAGGAATGCTTGTTTTGGCGTAGCGAGTGGAGCTTACGATGTTGTTCTTGCTTGTGGTGTGGAAAAATTAATGGACGAAGGCGGAAGCGGTTTACCCGGCTTTAAAATATTTGGACACCCCGTTTTACCGTTACCTTCAGCTCCTGCTATGTTTTCGATGGCAGCAACTAGATGTTTTCACGAATTTGGCTGGACAAAAGAGGATTTAGCGCGCGTGGCGGTTAAAAACCACGATAACGGGTTTTACCATCCAAAAGCGCATTTTCGAAGTAAGATCACGATTGATCAAGTAATGAAGGCACCTATGATCGCTGATCCTCTCGGTCGCTTTGACTGTTGCGCCATGTCGGACGGAGCTGCCGCGTTAATATTGACTACACCAGAGCTTGCGGAAAGTTATGCTCACGCGGACGATTACATTGTGGTAAAAGCAAACGCTATATCGTGTAGAACTAATTTTCCATGGTACATTCCTTCAAATGGCCCTGGAGCGGACTTTACAGCTTTTCCTGCGACCGTTAAAGCAGCCGAATATGCATATAAAGAAGCGGGTATTACAGATCCAAGAAAGGAAATCGATGCCGCAGAAGTCCACGATTGTTTCACTATAACTGAGTTAATAAATACACAAGACTTGCAATTCTGCGATCGTGGCATGGCTGCTGAGGAACTAAAAAATGGAACTTTTAATTGGGATGGGGAGACTGCCGTTAATCCTTCTGGTGGACTGAAATCTTTTGGTCATCCAATTGGATCAACTGGTTGTAGAATGCTTCAAGAGATTACCAAACAACTTCAAGGACGCGCGGAAGGGAGACAGGTTCCTGACGCTAAGGTAGGCTTATGTCATAATCTTGGCGGTGCGTTTAGCGTAGCTTCAGTTACAGTTTTAGGACAAAGAGATTAAATTTAAATTATTTTTTTTTATATATCTTTTAATATTTTAGTTATAATATAACTTAAATTTAATAATTGATAAGAAAATGTTAATCAAAGAGCTAAAAGAATTACTACAAAATTTTGAGGACGATAAGGATGTCTCTGTGTTTCTGGAGTTGACACATAATTATGGTATTGTGTACGAAATTGAAAACAGGGGCAATGATAACGGTCATCTGAGTATAGGCATCTCGGACAGTGTAAACAATTTGCATAATGTGCTAAAATCAGTAGTAGAATAAATTTTTAAGAAATTATTAATCGATTCTAATAAACATTGAAATAATATACGAAATCTTTCATCTTTTCTTCCAAATAAAACAAAAAAAACAAAAAGGATAATGACAGAGACAGTTATTAAATTAAAAAATGTGAATAAGAAATTTGGGAATCTTACAGCAGTTAATAATGTACGTTTAGAAATAAAAAAAGGTGAAAATAAAGAAGAATATGTTTTTGAATTTTATAATGAGGAAAAATTAAAAATTAAAAATTAAAAAAACTGATACATTTTCAAATTTCTATTATAATTTTTAGAGTAACAATATAAAACTGATAGGGATAGTAATAAATATTGATGTATATAATTGTTATAGAGGATAATTATTCTTATCAAAGTGAAATGGATTAGAAGACAATGAGCGAAACCGTTATAAAATTAGAAAATTTAAGCAAGAAGTATGGTAATTTTATGGCCCTAGATACTGTAAGCTTTTCAGTTCGAAAAGGTGAGATTATCGGATTAGTGGGGCCAAATGGTGCAGGAAAGACTACATTGCTTAAACTAATAGCTCGCTTGATTAGACCAAATTCCGGAAGCGTTTTTATTAAAAATAATGATTGTAAATTACAGAATATTCAAAAAAATTCAAAAAATTTAATCGAAATGGGCTTTTTAATCGATATTCCTCACTTTTATAACACAACCCCATATTGTTTATTAAGACATATTGCGAACATTAGGAATTATCCAAGGAACAAAATAAAACTTAGAATTGATCATCTTTTAAAAACCTTCGATTTATATGAATGGAAATATAAGAAGTTAAAAACCTTTTCAAAAGGAATGATACAGAAATTAGGTTTTATGGTTGCGATAATTCACGACCCAGAGCTTTTTATTCTTGATGAGCCTCAAACGGGCTTAGATACAAATGCTCGTATAAAAATACGAGAATATCTTAAATCGCTTCAAAATGAGGGGAAAACCATTCTTTTATCGTCTCATTTATTAACTGAGCTAAGAGAAGTATGTGATAAGATTGCTCTAATAAATCAAGGTGTGTTGATTGGATTTGATACAATTGATAATTTGGAGAGAGATTTCAAAACCAAGGAATTAATTTGTGAAATTGGTAATCCAATTCCTATAGAAAGAGTAAATGATTTAATTATTAAACTGAATCGCCAATTAGAGCCATTTTTGGAAGCAAAAGTGGATCACTCAAATTTTGAAGGTTTGATCACTTATAATCGCCAGAAAAATTTCTTTACAATTTGCTATGATGGTAAACAAACTTCAAGAAGTGAAATTTTAAACATTTTGTCTACAGAATTCGTATCCGATCTTACAATAAGTTCTTTTTACGAACCAAAGATTTCTCAGTTAGAAAGTCTATATAATCAGATGATAAAAGAAAATAACAAAAAACTAAAATGAGATTAAGTGAGGTTATAATAAGTGGAAAAATTAGCTAATATTTGCGTAAATCTTAAACAAGTTTCACACTCGATATTATTTGAAGTAAAGCTCCAAAAGAAGAAATTTATTATATTTTCAATTATAACGATTATTTTATTCTTTTTAAATAGTATTGTTTCTTATGTTATTTTTTCATTTATGACCTTACCTTATTCTCAAATTGATTTATATCAAAGTTTAATCTTATCTTTTATGACGATTTTATTCTTAACTACGGGGTTCTTTTTTTCAGGTATTATTTGTACTGAATATAAAAAGAAAACAGGTTTAACATTGCTTCCTTTAATTGAGAAGCATAATTTAATTATAGGGAAATATATTGCAAATTACATATTAGTTATAGGAATTACGGCTATTCAATATTTCCTAATAGCGCTTTTAACTTTTTATTTTTATGCTGAGCCCATACCTCCTTCATTATTTCTTAGTTTTGGATATCTTGCACTATATATCCTAGCTTTAGCTAGCGTTACAACATTTCTAAGCTCTTTTATGCCTTCAGCAAGTTCAGTGCTTATCATTATTATTGCACTCATTTTATTTGGTTTTTCAATAATCGATGTATTTGTTAAGCCTACTCGTATTGAGCCACTTTACTCGTTACCTTACCTTTATAATATTATTAGTAAAATAATTTATCCTGAGTTCTCCACTATGGAAAGATATTATGAATATACACAAGATAATATTACTCATCGAATTTGGTCATTTCCGTCTGCGGAAGGAGCATTAATAGTTTTAACGTTATATGCGATTGTTTTTTTCCTGTTAGGATATTTATTGTTTAAAAGAAGACAATTATAAGATAAAGTCAATAAGATATAAAGAAAAAAAAATAATTTGGTTTTGAAAATGGTAAATATAAAAAAAAAAAGAAAATTAAAACTTACAGTACTCGTGTTTTTAGGCATTTT
>JAHQWH010000019.1 GCA_029856105.1 Promethearchaeia archaeon
CCCATTCGATAATCTTTTGTTCAATAGCTCTAGGTATTTGACCTGTACCACCCTTTGGGTAAATATAGTCAAGATAAACGTAAAAATAGCCCATAGCAAAAGATGTAGGAGTATTTTTAAAAAAATGTTGGTCAATTATATCAGTAAGAGGTCTGTATGACGACATTTTTTCCAAAAATTCTTCAACGGGTTCATCTAGGCGATTCATACGCCGGACCGTTAACAAGAATTTTCCCAAATATGGAAGTAGTTCTTTAAATAGAAACTTTTTATCTTTCTTGAGATCTTTAAAAAGGGGGTTGTCTATCCCATATAAAATGGCCATATCTTTCATCATTTTTTTCATAAATGAGAAAATTCTTTGGATATCTTCTATCTTTTCAGGATACAATTTTTCTAGTAAGTTCTTATAGTCATCCAAACTATCTTCCGAACGGACATTAATAACATCGCTTTCAATCCCAACAGAGATAGGACTGTTAATAATCTCTAGTTTAATTCCTAGATCATTTAAAAAAGTTTTAACAATACCAGAATTTTCAATCGATCTTGCAGCTGTATCGAAGAAAAATCCATCTCGTTCAATTGTATTAACTAAACCTCCAATTTCCTTATTTTTTTCTATTAAAAGGACATCATACTTTGCCCTAGACAAATAGGCAGCAGCGGTTAAACCTGCCATTCCTCCCCCGACTATAACTATTTTTTTATCTGGTTCATTCATTCAAGACCACCTAATTTTATACTTAAATTCCAGAGCTCTTTTGCGACCTCCCTATCCAATGCAGGAGGTGCAGGTTCTTCTTCTGAGGTAAGGCGGAAAAATTTACTGCTCACTCCACTAATATCCTTTGACACACCGAGATAGTATAAAGCTTTAGCAGATATCTCAGGTGATTTTGCAGCTCGGTCAATAAAAAGATGTTTTAAATATCGATAAGTTCTTCCATTATTTTGTCCCATGTTTGATTTTACACTCCCAGGATGCATTGCATTTATTGATACTCCGCTATTTTTGAAGTAATCGTCAAATAAAATCATTGAAAGAAGTTGGGCTGTTTTCGCTTTCCCATAACTACGCAAACCGGAATAATGATGATGCTCCCACTCAAGATCATCTAAACTCAATCCAAGAATAGCAAAACGGTGGCCTTCAGAATTTACAAATATAATTCTTGTATTACCTTGGGCTTTTAGTTTATCTTTTAATATATAATTTAGTATAAATGACCCAAGATAATCTACTTGAAAAACAAGTTCGATATTATCTTCAGTAAATATCTTTTTAGTAGAATAAACACCTGCATTATGGATAAGCACATCTATTTTTATATCCGAATCTAAAAGTTCATATCCTACTTTCTGTATGTCAGAAATGCGGGTAAAATCTGCAATTTTGTATTCACATTCTATACCGAAATCTTGACGAAATTCGTCGCAAATGATAATTGATTTTTCTTCATTTCGATTTATTAGTAGAAGATTAGCACCATTCAAAGCATATTTTCTTGCAGTATAATAACCAATTCCAGATGTTGCCCCCGTGATAACTACTAATCTCTTTTTAAAGACTTCATCACATTCTTTAATCTCAGCTTTTTTATTCCTCCGCATTGCCCACATTTGGGCGGGCATTATATATAAATATTCTTTCCAGTACTTATTCACGCGAATCATCCAAATCTTTTCTTTATAAATTTCCTATATCTATCTGCAAGGAAGGGAATGTTATCGATTATATCACCCCAAAGATCGTAATAATCCCTTTGTTCAATGATTTTACCATCTTCATTTAAAGTTAATCTGCTTGCTCCTAATAACTTCGAATTAGGATACTTCTTAAAACTTAATGACATTTCCCATTCAAAAAAAACAATATTTCCTTCAAACAGAATGTGGACAATTTTCATTTTCAAATCTTGAGATCGCTCAGTTAATCGTTCGGTCATTGGTTTAAATTCTTTCATACCCTGGATTTCTTGAATCGTATCGCGAAAATAGATACTATCGTCATAGTATGGGAGGATGTGTGACCAATCAGGCTTCCCTTCGGTATTGTAAATATCAGTCCAAAGTTTTACAAATTGTTCTTTACTCTCAATTCTAAAGCTCATGAAAATCTCACATAATTTAGTGTTTAACATCTTAAATACAATTAAAGTAAATTTTACATCTTTAAATAGAATTTACTAATAAATCATAATATCAATTTTTATAGATTCCATTTAATTGTTTATTTGACAGCACCCACAGACATAAACCTTAAAGGATTAATATCTCTGATCTGTATATTGTATTTATAAATGTTATAAATTGTCCCATGGGGAGATTAGAAACTCGATGGATGATGGACACATAACAATGCCAGGATTGGATTCAATAAACTCACTCCATTTTGTGGTATCTTCAATCCTTACCTACTCAGAGGGAATTGAGACTAATTCTGCACTTGCTAATTTCCCATTGTAGAATGTCCTGTCATATACTCCATTATACCAGTAAATCTAATCATTTGTTTTAATCCACTCTCTGATCGCAAAAGTAATAGCTTTTACCTCAGGAATGGGGGATTCTATTTTGATATAGGAATCATCATCGGATTCTATAGAGATGGTTATGGTATTATTATTTAAAGAGTGCTCATGTTTGCTCTTTTTTGTTATAATACCAATTGGGTCCATAGAACTCTTATTAGACCTGGCTTCAACTATCATAATCCTTGTCTTCCCCTCCGGATCCCGGACATAGGTAGACAATTCAGTGCTATACATTTTTTTCGCGATAAGTCCATATTCAATCACACTTAAACAAGTATATAAAAAAGATAATTAATTATAAACATGCCGATATTCCTTAATGGCTTCACATTGAGCCAAAGGCTCAAAGTAAGCGAACTCCTTTCTGCTTGAGTTAAGCCAAAAGGTAAGAGGATATTGTATTAAAACATTTTTCACGATTGAGTATGAAGACCACCACCTCCTTTTCAATCCAAATTACGGATTCTTAGTCATCGAAGTTAAGGGTGGAATAACTTCAAGTATCTCTTCTTTGGTTTGGTCAGCACTCCCACAAACTGCAGAAGATATGAAAACACCTTCTACTACATTCATCGAATATAGTTTCATGAATGTACGGGCATATTCCTCGGGAGTGAAACTCATTTTATGCTTGCAATTATGCGAAAAACAGTATTTACAATTATATATGCATTTATTCGAATAGAGTGTTTTAAATAAACTCATACACCGGCCATCAGGCGTGTAACTATGGCAAATTCCCGCGCTTATCGTGTTTCCAATCGACTTTTTTGGATCTCCAAAAAGATTTGGATATTTTTCAGTACGACTAGAGGCAGTACTAGCACATATATCGTATTTAGAATTTTCTCCTAAAACTCTAATCTTTTCTAAAGTAGACGGCACTTAAATCATCAGTTAAATATAATTGTATTTTTTAATAAGGTGTATAAATCTATTTCTTGATGTTTGCCTTATAAATCGAGGGGCATATTGAATTTTTAAAATAAATTGATATTTTTATAAAAATTTAAGTTCTAATTTCTTTTCTGTTAAATATTAGATATTTTTATTTTATACTTAAACCATTGATTGATAATAATGCCTAAATATACTGGAGGCGAAATAATCGCCAAATATCTGATTAAAGAAGGTGTAAAATATATTTTTGGGATACCCGGGCATGGGTGCTTAGCGTTCGTGGACGCACTATATAAAAATAAAGATAAAATTACATTGATTCAACCAAAGCAGGAAATGAGCGGGGTTCACATGTCAATCGGGTACTATAGAATCACTAGTAAGCCGTTATGCGTGTTCACCTCAATTGGACCGGGTGCTATTAATACCGCAATCGGATTGGCGGATGCCTTCGTAGATAGTTTTCCCGTCCTCTGCATTACTGGAAACACTCACACGCACATGCGAGGTAAGGGAGTGCTTCAAGAGATTGAAAGAAATAGAGATTCTAATATGCCTCGAATATTAGAGCCTGTTGTTAAACGTTCTTGGCAAGTAAATGACGTAAAACAATTGCCTACGGTTATGCAAAGAGCTTTTAATCAAATGATGACAGGTAGAATGGGACCAACTGTCATTGATCTTCCTATGGATGTTCAGGCGGATGCTATTGATGTTGAAATATCCGAGCCTCTGGAAAGAAGGGCGAGTGGAAAAGTATTAGGTGCTCCAGAACAAATTAAAAAGGTAGTAGAATTATTAAAAAAAGCGAAAAGACCAGTCCTATTGTTAGGTGGTGGCGCAGTTACAGCTAACGCAAATGACGAAGTTAAAGAATTAGCAGAGAAACTTGGTGCTGCTGTCGTCGTTACAATGATGGGTAAAGACGCATTTCCAAACGATCACGAGCTATTCGCTTGGAGCACTGGTAGCAAAGGAACTACTGTCGGGTTGAAAATGACTTCAACTGCAGATATGCTTCTATCTATAGGTTGTCGATTTGCCGACGAAACTGCTAGCTCCTACAGGGATGGTGTAAGCTTTTCGATTCCGCCAACAAAATTAATACAAATTGATATCGATCCACACGAAATTGGTAAAAACTATCCTGTTGCAGTTGGTGTAGTAGGAGACGCTAAAGCGTGTCTGCGTCAAATTATTGAAGAATTTGGCGATTACGAAAGAAATTACGAGAAAACTGATTATTTTAAAGAAATACAAAAAGAAAAGCAAAAGTGGTTCGAATTTCTTAACGAGCATCGAGACGATTCAAAAGTACCAGTAATGATTTCAACCGTTTTAAGTGAAATAAGAAAGTTTTTCGATAGAGACGCAATAATTGTAACTAGCTCCGGTAATGTACAAGCTCAAATGATCCAAGAATTAGAATTTTACGAGCCTAAAACTTGTATTACCGCTGGAGGATTCTCTACGATGGGATATAGTGTTCCAGCCGCAATTGGCGCAAAACTAGGTTTAATAGATATAGGAAAACCTAATTGTCAAGTCGTAGCACTCGTAGGCGATGGTGATTTGATGATGACGATTTCGGAGTTATCTGTAGCAGTTCAATTAGGATTAACTAACATCTTCTTTATAGTCTTAAATAATCATGGTTGGATTGCTATCAAGGATCTTCAGCAAGCAGCATTTGGCGAAAATCGAAGTTATGGCACTAGTTTTTACTATAAAAGTGGAAATACCTATTCTCCTGATTTTGCAAAAATAGCTGAGGGTTTCGGATGCTATTCTGAAAAGATTTCTAAAAAAGAAGAAATAATTCCCGCATTAGAGCGAGCGACCAAATCAAATAAGCCTGTGGTTATAGAGATTCTTGTAAATAGAGATTATCCTCACACCGGAAGCCCAGCATGCGGCTGGTGGGATGTACCAATTCCAGATTATCTAACAGAACGTAGAATGAAGTACGAAGAAGAAATAAAAGGAGAAAAATTATAAATCTTTTTCAATATTACTTATTTTCTGTTGTTTATTGATCCTTGAATTTTTCAGAAGCAGGTTCTCCACCAATTCCCCAATGAGTCTTTGGGATTTCGTGAACAATTACTTCTACAGCGTGTTGAGGAACGCCTAAGTCAACAAAGACTTTGGTTATGTTTTGTATTACGGTTTTAACTCTTTCATCTCCAAAGCCCTTCCAAACATTTACATGAATAATTGGCATTTTTTCACATCTAATTTGTATTATTACGTGATATGATTCAACCTTTTAATTTTACTTTTATCATAAAAATAAAAAAAAAGAAATTTAATAACCAATTATTATATTGAGTGATAATTGTTATGAAAGATTTTTTGGAATTATTTGAAGAAAAAAGTATTGATTACATACAATTTCAATTTACCACGATTTTGGGGGAATTTAAGTGTGTTGAATTTCCAGCAAAAATCTGGGAAGATATGAAAGAGGGGGCCGGTATTGACGGTTCTAGTCTTGGTTTTTTAAAAACAGAGCAAAGCGACATGAAAATCGTGCCAGATTTAAATACATTTGCGATACTTCCATGGGATCATAGGGTGGGGAGATTTATTTGCGATATAACCGACAATAAAGGAATTGCCTATCCTACCTGCCCAAGAGGGATATTAAAGAGAATTTTAAGCGAGGCAAATTCTAAGGGCTATGAATTTCTAACAAGACCAGAATTAGAATGGTATTTACTATCAAACGATCTAGAATTTACCGATAAGGGCGCTTACATGGATATGCCTCCTAAAGATTCATTTCACGAATTGCGACGCAAGATGACCGATGATATGATTGGTATGGGCATTAAGCTCAAAACAATTCACCACGAAGTTGGACCGAGTCAACACGAAGTAGAATTTATCGCTAATAATGCGTTATTTCAAGCTGATAACGTCCAAACAGCAAAAATGATAGTACACGTCGAATCAAATTGTAAAAATCTAATTTCTACATTCATGCCAAAACCATTTCCGTTAGTAGCAGGAAGTGGTTTACATATTCATCAATATTTAGTTAATAATGGGAAGAATATATTTGCTGATGCTGAGGAAGGTGTCAGCGACCTCCTCCGCTACTATATCGGGGGGATTCAAAAGCGTGTAGATGCAATATCAGCCATTTTAAATCCTATTTCAAATTCCTATAAGCGACTTATTCCTAATCACGAAGCGCCAGTTTATGTGTCTTGGGGGGTAGGTAACAGAACCGCTTTAATTCGCGTGCCAGGATACGAAAAATCCGCTAGAGTAGAATATCGCGCTGGTGATGCGGCCATGAACATTTATCTTGGAACTGCCCTTTTACTTGCCTCTGGCTTAGATGGCGTAAAAAATAAAATCGAACCCAACACTCCAACTACTGAAGATATAGACTCTTTAACTGAAGAGAAGCGAAAAAACTTAGGTATTAAAAAATTACCCCAGAGTTTGCAAAAGTCTTTAGAAGCGTTCGAGAACAGTAAATTTATCAAGAAAATTCTTGGAAAACAATTGGTAGATCTTTATATAGAAGTTAAACGAGAAGAAATTGAGCAATACCAAACTGCTAAAAACGACGGAAAAGAAGGTAAATGGGAATTGGATAAGTATTTGTTGTTATAAATTATTCATAAATCGCGTAATTTTCTTCAATAATATTGAGTGAGAATCATTATGTATGATTTTTTTAAAAGAACTAAGACTTAGTTTACCAGAATAATAAATAAACACAATAGAAAATCAGTTTCATATTACTTATAATTCCAGATATAAGTAAAAAATTGGTTTTGAAATATTAATGAAATCGTTATTGTTTTTTAGAGATTTGATCAATATTTTTTCTAATAACTTTATTAATTAACTCTTTTAATATTATATTTGATGTTTTCCAAAAATTTAGCTTTTAGGTTACTAATTTCCACAATCTCTGTTGTTATTGCTTTTATGGGAATTATCATTTTACTAGCATTAAGATCGATTATTATTTTAGTTTTATTCATTTCATTATGGATAATAACAAATTTTTCTGGTGGAATTATTTGTTCACAATGTCCTTTTCAAAATAAAGTTTGTCCTGGAGTTTTTCAACTTTATTTTATGCCCTTTTTATCAAAAATTGTATATAAGAAAAAAGAATATAGTAAAAAAACAATAGAAATCAGTGCAATTTTTGTAGGTGTATTTGGCTTATCATATTATTGTATAGGATTTATTTCTCTAATAATTTTATATTGGAATGATTCTCTTCTTCTTATTGTACTAATTTTACTTGGTTTATTTATCACACATTTCCTAATATCTTTTTTGTCATTATGTCCTAATTGTAATAATAAGGAAAAATGTCCTATGTCAAGAATAAGTAAAACTTTGGGAAAATAATAGAGGAAAATAGATTTTAATACGAAAATTTTACCTTATATCTATTTAGAATTTAAAAAAATTAAAATTTAAAAAATTTTATTAAATAAAATTCCTTTAATATATTAGAATTCAATGAATTCAACAAAAAATAACCGCCGGATTGAAAATAAGTCGTCTAGAACGGCCGCTTTTACTTGTGTTTGCAGAGCATCGTCTTTTTATGAAAAATCACCCCATTACAAAAGTAATGATTATATAGCTCCTCGGTTATTGCCCCGGTTTTTGCATCCCTTAATTAAATCTAAAAGAATAAGATCTTTTCTCTTAAAGAAAATCGGTCCAAAGGGTATTTATGAATATGTTATCGCTCGGACGAAAGTTATTGATGAAATTTTCTTAAATGCAATATTAAATAATTTTGATCAGATCCTTCTTTTTGGAGCGGGTTTTGATTCTAGAGGCATTCGTTTAATTGATACAAATGAAAAAACAGCTATTTTTGAATTAGATGTAACCACCACAATATCAGACAAATTAAAACAATATAAAAAGCGAAAAATAGACTCTGGAAAGGTTTTATATGTTGAAATAGATTTTAATATCGAGAAGATCGAGGAAAAACTGAAAACAGCTGGTTTTCAATATAATAAAAAAACACTCTATATACTTGAAGGAATTACAATGTATTTGAACGAATCTACTGTAAATCAAGACTTTAAATTCATCATCGAAAGTGCTGGTAAGGGAAGTGAAGTGGTTTTTGATTATATTTATCAATCAGTTCTTGAAGAGAAGAATCTATATTATGGAGAACGAGAAATTTATCAAAGGGTCAAAAAAGATGGTGAAGGGTGGACCTTTGGATTATTAAAAGGAGGTATCAGCAATTTTCTTCAGGATCGAGGATTAGAATTAATTAAGCATTTGGATTCCCATAAACTACAAGAAAAGTATTTTCAGGATAAAAACAGAAATATCGTTGGGAAGATTAATGGAACACATTGTATAGTTCATGCAAAAATTAAAGATTAATATGGTTGAATAAAAAATCTTATGTCCGAAAAAAATTTATATTATTTTCACATTAGTATTAATTTTATTTTCTTCAATTGCTCTCTAAGATGTTGTATTCGTTTTTCTGCTTCTTCTTCTCTATGTTCAGACCTAAAAGATACGAGAAATATAGCCGTCCTATTTTTATGAAATGATGGTGGATTCGATTTCTTTTTTTCTATAATTTCAGATTCTATTCAGAATAGTTAAGTCATTAAAGGCGTTCGAGAACAGTAAAATTATCAAGAAAATTCTTGGAAAACATTTGGTAGATATTTATGTAGAAATTAAAAGAGAAGAAATTGATCAATATCATATTGCTAAAAACGATGGATAAGATGTTAAATGGGAATTGGATGAGTATTTGCTATTATAAATTAATTATAAATCGCGTAATTTTCTTCTAATTTTTTTTTTAGTTTTGATGAAAAATTAAATCTTACAGCATAAAAATTAAAAATTATATCATCAATTGATTTCTGTTCAGGTGTATAATCATAACCTAAGTTTTTTTTCTTATTTTCAATTATTTGTTTAACCAACACTTCAACTTCTTCTTGCGTTTCTTTGTTGGGCTTAATAAAAGGCAAAGAATGAATCCCAGATATTTGAATGCTGTTGGTATTGTTTATAATTCCTTTAGATAGATAATTATACAGAGAACTATTCAATAGTCCCAAGAAATATTCAATAGAAATCGATTTGTCCTTAGCGATAAAACCAATTGCCTTATTCGAGTCCCAATAGCAACCTTCTGGCATATAACGAGCGGCTAACCTCGAGCTAATACCGCTAATAACGATTCCTTCTTTTTCAAAAGGCACGCTACTTGGAATGTCGTAAATAGAGATCGCCTTGTCGTCCCAATCTAAAGCTTCCATAATAGGTCTATAGTATTGATCTCCCCCACCTCTTTTTAGATAAGGTTTCCATCTCTCTGTTTTCAAATCGCTTCTTAAAATAATTTTGAATTTCTCATTTTGTTTAATTCTTGTATAGTTTTTCTTTCTGAAAACATCTGCTAGTTCCGTACCATCAATCGCAGCAATGTATTTCTTATTGTTATGAGTGTGCATTCCAATGTACCCTTTAATAAAATTATATAGTTTAGGAGCGTTTTCAAACAAATCAATTATTTGGTCCTCTACTTCAAAAAAAAATATGTTAAAAGGTAAAGATTTATATCTTCTCTGCTTGATTTCGTTTACAACTTGTGGTTTCCAATATTCGTCTTCATTTTTTATTCTCGAAACTATGCGCATTAAATTATTATCTCGAACTTGCTTATTGCTATCTCCGGAACGCTTAGTTAAAATGATTATTGCTGGATATGTGCTAACTTTCTGCTTATCAAATAAATTAGTTGGTGCGAGTAATATTTCGTTTATTATACAATTATTAAGAATGAATTCTCTTAATTTTTTATGAGTGCTTAAAGTTAAGAAAGTATCGCTCGTGATGAAGCCTAATTTCCCTCCCTCCTTCAAACGCCATATACTATTCACTATAAACATTGAATAAGTTTCGTGAGCGTTGGTTTTCCCATAAATCTTTTTTAATTTTACCCTATTTTCTCTCACGTAACTACTTGCTTTATTTAAGTAAGGAGGGTTTCCAACAATAAAATCGAACTCGTCATAGCAATCCGAATCAAACGATATTAAAGTATCTACTACTTTAAAGGATATACCTAATTCTTCAATATCTGTTTTATAAGCAAGATTCACGTCATAAGCAGAAATCTGTGTTTTTTTAATTCCAGCTTTCAATAACGATTTAACAAAAGCTCCGGGACCTACGCACGGATCTAATACTTTTTGATTGTTTTTAAATTTACCTAATTTAGATACGATATAATCTGCCGTTTTTGGAGGAGTTAAGACTACTCCTAAATCCTTTTTGCTCGAGTCTATTATTGTTAAACACTTTAAAATTTAATATCTAAATTAAGTTTGGTTATCAAATACTATTAAGTTTTCGATGATCATCTCACATAAATTTTTTAACAATAAACTGTCTACTTTGTCTACTGTATCTCGAGTCGAATGAAGATATTTATACGATTCCAGGTCGCCAATTCCTATCCCCTCAAACTTAATCTTTTTTAAATAATACCCATCCGAATGAGAGCCAAAATATATTTTCTTAGGATTTCTTTTAATTTCCAAACCCTTACTATTATTTAAAAACGCATTGTAAATGGATTTAACGTTTCCTGACATTTTTTTACCGGGGAATAAATATATATTTTTGGCGATCGCATCAAAATTGAAAATTATGGATTTCTTTTTGTTAATATGTTCTAATTTATAGCAGAAATTCCGGATTCCCATAGTTCCACATTCTTCCGCGCCTGTAAACACGAACCATAAATTGAAATGATTTAACCTAAATTCTGGATTTGAGTAATAATTTAACAATTCAAGTACGCACGCAATTCCAGAAGCGTTATCAATAGCTCCTTTAGATTTGTTATTTGTGTCGTTTAATAGGATAAAAATTGTAGATATTAGGTTAATTGCAATTGGAAATGCTCCGATGATGTAAAACAATAATGAATATGAAATGAAAATATAATTCTTGCAAACTATTATAATAATTATTGTAAGGGATGAGAAAACCCAAGCTCTTATAACTCTTATTCTTACAAGAATTGAAAACCTTTGCCCTTTTGAATCTAAATGGCAAAAAAATAGAACATCTTTTTCGTGTTTTCTATCATCGATTTTGTTAATTTCTGCCTCTTCATTCTTGGGCATTAAATCAAGTTTAACGTAAAGGTTTGATGAATTTAACTTCTTTCCTATTTTTATGCGTTCCGGTTTTCTTGTAATTGTAAATAAAAAGCCGAATAACAATAAAATAAGTATTGAAGAAATTGGAATAATAATTATTATAAAATTTAAAAACAACATTAGTAGAAGCGCAAATCCCGATAAAAGCGCAATTTTGGGGTATAGTCTGGCATAAAAAGTACTAAATTCGAACTCTTGACTTAACGGTTTAAATTTTAATTGTTCTAGTTTCTTAAATGCTAAATTAAAAGCTTTTCTTTCGTCGTCCGTACCTGATAATCTTGGAAAGGAAAATGATTTTAAGTTTTCCCTTATGCGATTTTCGTCGATCATTTTGATTTCTATCAATTTATTTAATCTAAATAAGCCCCGTATTTTGCAGAACTTACAATTTTTCTGTATACATTTAAATAGCCTTTCTTTACTTTAGGTTCGGGTTTTTTCCAATTTTTTAATCTATTTTTAATTTCTTCTTCTGAAACTAATAAGTTCAATAGACGTTTTTCTAAATCTATTTCAATAATGTCTCCATCTTGAACTATTGAGATTGGACCCCCTTCAAATGCTTCGGGACAAACATGTCCTATGAAAGGTCCTCTTGTTGCGCCAGAGTACCTTCCATCAGTTATCATTGCTACAGAATCTCCTAACCCCATACCTATTAGAACGGCTGCGGGGATAGATAATTCCCTCATACCCGGCCCCCCTTTAGGACCTTCGTATCTAACGACTAAAACATCCCCTTCTTTAATTTTATCACTCATTAAAGCGTCTTTTAATTCTTCTTCCGCTTCAAACACTTTGGCAGGTCCTTTATGACGTCTCATTTTAAAATCAACTGCGCTCTGCTTTATGATTGCTCCATCTGGCGCTAAGTTTCCTTTTAATACCGCAATACCTCCTTCATTTGAAATCGGATCGTTTAGGTCGCGTATTAACTGATGTTCTAATATTTCAACTTTTTCAAGATATGTTTCTAACGACTCTCCTAAAATATTTACAGCCGATAAATCTAAAAGCTTAGATAATTTCTTGGTAAGAACTTTAACGCTCCCCGCTTCGTGAAACTCTGTGAGGTTATATTCGGAAGCCGGTTTGAATTTAGCCAACAACGGAACAGATTTACTCAATCTATCGAAATCAAAATGGTTTAAAGTGCCGCCAATTTCGTGAGATAAAGCACACATATGAAGAATCATGTTAGTGGACCCTCCAAAAGATAAAGCAACTTTGCACGCGTTTTCTATCGATTTATTTGTGATCAAATCTAGAGCGGTAATATTCGCTTCTACCAAATTCATTATCGTTTTTCCCGTTTCCTTACTCAATTCTTCGCGTTCTTTTCCTATTGCGCTTGTAGTAGCACAGTCAGGTAACGAAAGCCCCATTACTTCAACTATACAAGCCATTGTGTTTGCTGTGCCCATCATATTACACGCTCCTGGAGAACAACAAGTTTCAGATTCAATAAGAAAAAACTCTTCATTACTAATTTTTCCTGCTTTAAATCTACCAATTGCTTCTTTGATATCAGAAGTTACAAAAGTTTTTCCTTTTAACGGACCGTCGTTGAAATATTTTGGCTTCATAATACCTCCAGTTAAAAATATCGTAGGAATATCACATCTGGCGGCTGCTAAGAGCATACCTGGAATAATTTTATCACATGAACTTACCATTACCATTCCATCAAAATTATAGGCTTTTATCGTACTTTCAATTGACGCTGCTATTATCTCGCGCGAAGGTAAGACAAATTTTGAATAATTGCCTGAATTGGCAATACCATCGCATGTAGCAATTGTATTGAATTCCATTGGAGTGCCTTCTGCTTCTTTTACGCCTTCTTTGACATATCTACTCAACTTCCGTAAATGGATGTGTCCGGGATTAATCTCATTCCATGAATTAACGATTGCTATACGCGGTTTAGCTAGATCTTTATAAGAATAGCCGCAACCACGAAATAAAGCTCTGGAATAAGCTTTCAAAGGATCTAAATCTTCTCTTTCTGCTGGCATTTTAAGTTCTATTACTACTTATTTATATATTTTAATTTAATGTTCCTTCTTGATATTATCCGAAAACCAATTATTTTTTAAAAATTTTTGTTTAATAGTAATTTAGAACATTTTCAGAAATAGAGTTATATATATTAAATTAAATCTTTTACTAATTGTCATGCTGAAAGTAGGAATAATTGGTACTGGCGTTATTTTTGATCTTAATGTATTAGGATATTTAAATAATAATGATGTTGAGATTACTTGCCTATGTAATAGAACTACAGAGAAAGCTAAAAGTAAAATCAAACAGTTCAATTTAGATAAAAACATTAGAATATATTCTGATTATAAAGAAATGTTGGATAAAGAGGAATTGGATATTGTTGAAATCCTCCTACCTCATCACCTACACGCCGAAGTAACGATTTACGCTGCCGGGAAAGGGGTAAAAGCAATTTCAGTTCAAAAACCCATGGCTTTAACGCTAGATGAAGCAGAAAAAATGATTAAAGCGTGTAAAGAATCCGAGTCACTTCTTTCTATATACGAGAATTTCTTATTTACTCCCCACATATTAAAAGCCAAAGAATTAATCGATTTAGATTATATTGGCGATCCCTCATCAATTCGAATAAAAATTGCGATGGGCGGTAAAGGCGGTTGGAACGCGCCAAGTAGTGCAAATAAATGGAGAGAGGACCCAAAAATGATAGGAGGCGCTAAAACGGGCTCCCCAGTTTTACTTGACAACGGGTGGCATGCGTTTGTGTTAGCAAGGTGGTTCTTTGATGAAGACATCGAAAAAGTATTTGCGTGGACGGATAATTTTAAAGGTTTAGATGCTCCAGCGTATGTAATGTTCAAATATAAGCAAAGCAGAGAACACATTGTTCCACAATACGGCCATATGGAATTTTCTTTAATGCCTGAGATGATACTTCCTTCAAAATATTATTCCACTGATGAATTTATTGAAGTTATCGCAAGTAGAGGAATTATGAAAATAAATCAAGGGACTTCTATTGGAAACCCTATGTCAAATTCAGCCATTTTTGCTCCTATTGTTATAATTCGCGATGGTAAAGTGGAAACTTATAACGAATTTGAAAATGACTGGAAACAAAGCTTTATTAATGCTACGAAACATTTTATAGAAGTTGTTAAAGGAAAAAAAAAACCAATATTATCTGGTGAACAAGCCAAATACAATTTAAGATTCAATTTAGCTGCTATAAGATCTTCTGAATTGGGCAAAGAAGTATCATTGAAAGAATTCCCTTAAAATAAATTAAAGTTCGTATTGATACTTAAATTCTTTATGCTCTAATCCTTCTTGAATCCCCTTTTTTAAATCCATTCTAATATTTTTAAGATATTTTCTAAATGTACCTCCATCAACTTCCACAGGCTCCTTCACGGTACAAGAATCCTTTTGCTCATTTTCTGGAGTAATTTCCTCCCACCTTACAATCCTCTTCTGCTGAGTCGATATAAAAGGCATTTTAGCAAAAATGCTTAAATCCCTCCCTTGTTCGCCGGTATAAATCGGCTCGCTCTTTTCTTGTATAGCACGAATAAAATGTTCAGTAGAATTAATAAAAGAATATCTCCAATCCCTTGGTAATTCTTCTCCATAAGTTTTGACTTCACCACCACTATACACAACAATAGGGGGATATTGAGGTGTTTTAGATACCAGATTTCCCCCACTAGTACACTGGTTTAACCATATCATACCTTTCGTTCCAGAGATTTCAATGAATTCGTCACAATCGTAATAATTACTTGGATAATAAACATTAGGAGCAAGAGTAAACTGCATTGAACCGTATTTAGGGGGATCATCTAATTCTTTTTTAGGGTATTTCCAAAAAATGAGACTTGGTGAATCCATCACCGTCGAAAAATAATCGATCCAACTGTATAATTCATCGACTTTCTCTTGATCCATTAACCATAGCGCCATTGAGAATTTATGAATTCCATCATCATATATCCATGAACCCCCTCCGCATTTATCAATATTACGACGCCAAAGAAGAGCTTTCATATCTACTGGCATACTTGGACCTCCCATGGAAATGGTATTTATTCTGAAATTTAAACATTCTCCTATTATTCCTTGATCTAACAGCTCTTTTGCTCTTAAATAAACTGGATAAAACCTAAAGTTTTCATATAGTTTAAGTTTTACCTTTTCCTCTTTGCAAACTTGAATCATTTTCTCGCAATCAGTTATCGTATGAGCCATTGGCTTTTGTACCGAAATTCCTGGAACTCCCGCTTTAGCACAATATGCTGTCATTGGAGCGTGAAGATGATGTGGAGTTAAAATTTCTACGATATCAAGATCTTCGCGATCAATCATTTTCTTATAATCTTCGTATATTGGGACTGTCCGTAAGCCCCATCTTTCTAACTTTTTACCGGCAGTTTTTAAATCAGTATCGCTTACCCCCACAAGCTCAGTTTCTTGGGAATGAAGATATCCTAACACATTTAAATTTGCGATATCACCACAACCAATTATCCCTACTCTCAACATAATAGAACAGAAGTCAAGTCAAGTATTTAACGTTATTTTATTAAGTTTGCATAAAATTAAAAAGTTTTAGATGGAATTGATATAAATTAATTTCTAAATTTAAAATTTTTAAAGATATATTTTCCTTCCGTACATCCTTAAAAAATAAAACTTTAAATAAACTTCGATCGTAATTTATAACTGTAACCTTAATAAAAAAAAAAAGGTAGAAATTAAAATGGTTGACGAGAATTTAATAAAAGAATTAAAAGAAATGAGAGCAAAAGGTGCAAGCCAACCTTCTGACGCTCTAAAAATGTATGAGTTTGTCAAGCAAATGGTCGAGGAAAGCGAAGATTTAAAAGAAGAATTAGAAGATATCGATCCTATGGCGGTTCAACTCGTAGTGTCTGATGTTAATTATAGGTATTGGGTTAAACTGGGAGACGGAAAGATCGATTATGGCGAAGGGGACGCTGATGACCCGAGCGTTACCATGTCCGCTTCAGGAGCAACTTGGGCAGGATTATCCTCTGGTGAATTAGATTCTACTAGCGCGTACATGTCTGGAGACCTAGTTATAGAAGGCAACCTTCAAGATGCTATTGCCTATGGGGAAATTGTTGGGCTAGCTACGGAAGAAGGAGCAGAATATTTTGAAGATTAAATCTTCTCTTATTATTTAAACATAATTTCACATCTTTTTTTTTATTCTTTTTTAAAAAAAATAAAATTGTAATTATAGTCTACATTTGATTTTATAAATATTATATTGAAGATTTTTTTGCGATTATGGTTGAGGATGCTAGGCCCCGGGAGTTATTGGGATTTCGATTAATTGGTTATTCAATTGGAGACTTTGGAATATCATTAGTAAATATATTATTTGGAACGTTTGTTTTCCAATTTTATGTGTATACAATTAATCTTAACTCAATTCTTGTCTCAATTGGAATTTCAATGCAATTAATTATCGGTGCCTTTTTCTCAATAATATTTGGAGTTATTGTTGATAATAAAACACCCGGAAAATTGGGAAAAAGACGACCTTTTTTACTTTTTGCACTGCCATTATGGGTTTTAACAAACATTTTAATATGGTTTCCTCCGTGGTATGCTCCTCAAGCGGATTCTTTTTTTTGGCCAACGGCAATTTATTTCTGGTCTATGACGATATTACAAGCTATATCGGGCACGTTAATTTTTAATGTTTACTTATCAATGTTACCAGAACAATCTCAGACTCAAAAAAACAGGAAAGTTGTTGCTTCTAATAGAGCCTTATTTTCAATTATTGCTTCAATATTAGCATTAATGTTACCCTTAATAGTACAGAGTATACTTGACGACCCTGAAAATGTAAAATGGTGGCAACCTTCAGGAGAATTAATTCTTCTTTATATTCCAATGATAGGTATAACATTCGCGATTTTTGGGTTAATAACAATAATTTTCACCTTCTTTTCAGTAGACGAAAAATTTCATAATAGCACCTCAATTAATGAAAAGAATAGAATATCGATTGTTTCGACTATTCAACAAATTGCTGTACCTATTAAAGATAAAAAATTTAGAAGTTTTTTGGGAGTTAGGTTCTTGCATAGTATATCTGGCATAACTTTGGGAATTTTGGTAATCCCTTTTTTAGTGATTGTTCTTAAATTTAAAGAAAGCGAATTTTTTATATATATAATAGTCTCAATTTTTAGTAAGTTTACCTGGTACTTTATATGGAGAAAAATCCTTACTAAAAGAAGCCTTACAACAAGATATTTTATATGTATCGGACTTGCGACAATTGCTTCATTATTAGAACTTCTCTTTTTGCTCGAGTTCCTTTCTTTTGAATTAAAAATTTTTATTTTTATACTATCAATTGGAACGATATTAGGATCTATGTATGCGTTTCCATTATTTGCCATCCCTATTGGTGCTACATTGGTTCATGAAGCCTCTCATAAAGATGAAAAATTAAATACCAGTATAGCAATCTCTAAATTATCAGGAGCTTATTATGGATCATTGACCTTTATTGCATCTATTGGTCAAGCGCTTTCTTCAATCATATTAGGCTTTCTTCTTTCTGGACCGAATGAAAACAATCCAATTATAATTACATTTTTAATATCATCCATGGGTATCTTCTACTTGATAAGCCTTCTATTTCTGAAAAAAATTAAGTTAAACGAAGATTTAAGTGAAAATCCCCCATCAAATAACGAACTTTCCCAATAAATGATAGGTTCAGATTTAGCAAAACGCGCGATAAATATTAGCCGTAAGAGAAGAAATATCTTCTATTTCCATAATTTAATCATCTATTTTTTACACCCTAATTAATAATATATAATAGAGTGAATGCATAAGAATAGATTTTGTAAAAAAAAAATAAAATGACTAAAGATTCATTTCTTCTATTTTCAATTTGATATCTATAGCCTCTTCTTTTGATATTTTATACAGGAAGATAAAAGCAACCGTACCAATTAAAGTTATAATCATTGGAATTATTGACATTTGAAAAAGTAAACCAAACTTTGCAGCATCAGTGTTCCCTGTTGTTAGAATTGGATCGTAACTCGTAAATATTGCGACAATCGCAAAAATTACTGTCTGTAAAAAGTATGAGAAAGCTGTGAAAATCTTGTAAATACCTGAATAACTTCCCTCTTCTCGTTTTCCGGAATTAACTGTTGCGTTGTCTATACCCTGCGCTCTCAGTAACCCAAAAACTACTCCCGCAGTTGCACTAAATCCAATACCTGCAAAGGCATATACTAAAGTTAAACTAATTATATCAGTAACAAACACTAACATGAAATATGCAATAATATTGCAACACATGCCCGCTATATATGCTTTTCTAACACCTATTTTTCTAGAAATCCATGTCCAAAAAGGAGCAAGAAGAAATCCAACACCATTCACCATCAAAAGAGGTAGAGCAGTATCCCCTATATCTAATCCTAAAGAATGTTCCACATAAAAATTAAGCCCATATAGAAAACACGCCCCAGCTACAGACCAAGAAAAACCTGCGATTGTAATTCCCATCCAACTACGATCCTTAAAAACCCGTTTAATAACTTCACCCACAGGGGATGATCCCCTTTGTGAACTATCCAATTCTGCACGAAATACCTTCATTTCTTTAGGTTCTCGAATTCCAAAACTATATGGAATAACCAAAATGTAAGCAAAGATTGCAACAAGAATTACCGTTCCTAAATATCCAATTGATGATATGAATCTAGGGATTAAGAAATTGATAAAAATTGTTGCTATACCCCCTATAATTGCTCCTATAACGATTACTTTTCTTCTATGGGGATCTTCCCTAAATAAATCGGGAAATAAAGCCATTTCATTAATCTCCCTTGACGTCATAAAAGTTTCATATACCACCATAATAAATATTAGCCAAATTACAGATATCAGAATGTCAGGTGAAATTTGGATAAAACATATGATTAAAAAAATTGGACCTATAACTAAACCTCCAATAATCCACGGAAACCTCTTTCCAAATCTTGAGGTCAATTTCTTAGAATTATCAGCTAGGTATCCAATTATTGGATCATTTATACCATCCATAATCGAATATATTAAATAGATCAATGGAATTACTGCTGTTGGTATTAGTAGAATTGTAACCGCGAAATATTGAATTTGACCCCACATCGTAAACAATAAACCACTACTTATACCCCCAAGAGTATAAAAAACCATTTTTTTTGTAGTGATTGAATCAGAAAATTTCATTTTCTGTTGTTCTGTCATGATAAATTCACTTGAAATATTGCATATCTAATTTAAATAACGTAGTATTTATAGGTTTTTAAAAAACCTAATTTGGATAAAAAAACTATTATGACAAAAAGAATAGCATTCTTTTTAAGATTGTAACACTTAATATTCGAATGAGTGGGATTTTATTTTTAATAAATTAAGCTTTCTCTGGTTTATTAATAATAACTATTAAAAGGACCGAATTTTTATGGATATTTTATTAGATTTACTGATTTTACTATTAACATTTGTCTATGTTTTTGCAACTATTTTAATACCAGTTCAGTTGAAGAAGAGAGATAAAATCACTAAATTCCAAGCTCGTAAAGTGGTACATTTATTCGCTGGGTTAAGTATTTTAATAACTCCATATTTTTCTTCTCCATGGTGGGCTGTATTATTGGCTAGTTCAATGACAATTTTAACTTTTTTAAGTTCAAAAAAAAGTAAGGTAAAACAGCTAAGAGATTTATACGATTCAATAGGAGAAGAAGCTGAAGAAAAAGCAGGTTATTTACAGGGGCCATTTCATTATTGCTTATCGATTACAATATTGATAACACTTTTTGCTATTATAGCTCCATATCAAATGTATTTCCCAATTGCTGGAATTCTATTAATGATTATTTCAGATACACTTGCATCCTTAATTGGCAAAAAATTTGGAAAAATAAAAATAAAACTCCCGTGGACTAACACTACGAGGACTTTGGAAGGGTCGTTAGCATTTTTTATAAGTGGATTTATGCTTTGTTTCATTGCTTTTACATTTTTAGGAGTCACAAATCCAATAACGCAAATTCATATTTCATTAGAAGCTGCGCTTCTATATTCGTTAATTACTAGTATTTTAGCAACCATAATAGAGCTAATTTCTCCTAGTACTTGGGACGATCTAACTGTACCTATCTTAACAACGCTAATAATTTTTCTAATAACATTAATTTAATCTTAAATCTAACTTTTTATTTTTTATTATCATTAGAGCTATTTTAATCATCTAAAAAATATAGAAAATCAAAATGGAAAATCTAAAGAATAATTTTGATGTAATCGTAGTTGGAGCGGGAACAGGAGGCAGTACAGCTGCTAGGTTTGCCGCTGAAAAAGGTTTAAAAGTTTGCCTTATCGACAGGAAGGAAAAAAATAAAATCGGTGATAAAATTTGCGGGGACGCTGTTGGAACAGATGTGTTTGATTTTTTAAGTATTAAACATCCAAAAGGAGAAGAGCTTTCGTGTCGTATCAAAGGCGCAAAATTGTATTCCCCCGACCTAAAAAAATGTATCGATTTAACTGATTCAAAACAAGCGGGTTATATTGTTAATAGAATAGAATTTGGGCAAAGACTACTTAACGAAGCGTTAGATGCCGGTGTAGAGCAGTTTATGGATAAAACGATGGTCTTAGATTTATTATATAACAAAAATTTTGTTGCTGGAGTAAAAGTAAAGCTAAAAAATGGCGAAAAAATAGATTTAAAATCTAAAATTCTAATTGATGCATCTGGATTTTATTCTCCAATAAGAAAGAATGTAAAAAGCGATTTAATCGAGAAAGAGATTTTAAAGGAAGATAGCATTCTTTGCTATAGGGAAATTGTAAAATTCTCTCCTCAAGACCTAAGCGTTAAAGATCCCGAATACATTTCAATATGCTTAAATAGTGAAAAAGCACCGGGAGGATATATTTGGTATTTCCCAAAAAATGAGTCATCAGTCAATATTGGTTTAGGGATTTTTATGGATTACAAAGGTAAAGTAAAAAACCTATACCAACAAAATGTTTTTAAAGAATATATTAAAACTTCAAAGTTTGAAATTATCTCTTCTGGAGGAGGCGTAGTGCCCGTTAGAAGGCCTATTTGGTCGTGCGCAGACGATGGTATAATGCTCATTGGAGACGCCGCTTGCCAAGTTAATCCCCTTCATGGAGGTGGGATTGATCCTTCAATGAGAGGAGGTTTTTTTGCTGCCAACACTGCTTTAGCCGCTATTGAAAAAGAAGATTACTCAATCAACGCATTATGGGGCTATAATTATAGCGTAATGACTAGTTTCGGCGCGGAATTTGCCTCATTAGATTTGTTAAGAATGACTCTCCAAGTTCTATCCAACACCGACCTAAATTTTGCTTTGCAACAAGATTTACTAAGTGGAGAAGAAATTCTTGAAATCTCTTCAACTGGACGAATTGATTTATCGTTACTTAACTTGGTAACAAAGGCGTTTAAAGGGCTATCTAAGCCAAATCTATTGTTAGATTTAAATTTCCTTAGAATAAAGATGAACGAAATTTCTAAATTATACAAGAACTTTCCAAATGATATTGTAAAATTTGAAGAATGGAAAAGTAAAGTTACACAAGTATATGATAAAATTAAGAAAACGTTAATAAAGACTAAAATAGTAAATTAATTATAATTAGTGAATTTTATGGTTGATAAATTGACTAAAAATACCCTGAAGACGAGCACTTACGAATATTTAATTAATAAAATAAATAGCGATGGTACCCTTCATTTTTCTTTAATAGATCCAGATCCCACTAAGCAAAATCCCACCAAAGCAGGAAGAATGGCTCTTTTCGCAGAACAAGCTGGTTCAGATGCCATTCTGATTGGCGGAAGTACAGTTTTTGACCAGAGGTTTGTTGACGAGACAATATTGGCAATAAAAGAAAAAGTAAGTTTACCAATTATAATTTTTCCAGGAGGTATCGCAAATGTTTCAAAAGAAGCAGATGCTATTTTATTTATGTCTCTATTAAATTCTGAAGATCCATATTTTATTGTTGGACAACAAGCGCTTGCTTCATATACAGTGAAAATGGCTAACCTTGAAATAATCTCCACAGGATATTTAATTGTCGAACCTGGTGGTACAGCAGGATGGATCGGGAAAGCCAAATTACTTCCAAGAGAGAAACCTAAATTAACTGCTGCATATTCATTAGCAGCTGAATTTTTTGGCTTTAAACTTATTTATTTAGAAGCAGGGTCCGGTAGTGAAAGACTTCCCACCGAAATTATTCGACTTTGTTCAAATATGTTAAGTATTCCAATAATTGTGGGTGGAGGTGTTAGTAGTATAGAAGACGCTAGAAATTTTGTTGAAGCGGGGGCAGACATCATCGTAATGGGAACATTTTTGGAAAACCAAGTATTAAAAGACGATGGGAACTCTTTAAAAGCTATTATTGACGAAATAAAAAAATCTGGTAAAAGCCGTAAAAATAACTATTTAAAATAAAAATTTTTAAATTGCTTTTAATATGAGATTTAAAGACGCTTTCGAAATTATACGGCCTATAAACTGTTTAATGGGGGCTTTAACAGTAATTATTGGCTTATTAAATACCAGATTAGGAATTCCATTAGATAAGTTATTAATTAATATAATTTTAGGCGTTTTTACATATATTTTTATTGCAGGGAGTGGTATGATAATAAATGATATTTACGATATTGAAATAGATAAAATCAATAGACCAGAACGCCCTATTCCAAGAGGTTCAATAAATTTAAAGCAAGCAAAATTACTCTATTCAATTTTTCTTATTATTGGATTAGCTCTTAGCATTTTCCATAGTATTTTTTTTAATCTAGGTTTATTAAATATCGTGTTAGCGTCTTTTTTTGGGTTCATTGGATGGGTATACGCAAAATGGGGTAAGAAAAGCGGTTTTTTTGGAAATATGGCAGTTGGTATTTCTTTTTCAATTGGTATGATTTATGGAGCGGTATTAAACAGTTCATCTATACCTCCTTACATTTATTTCTTCTTTATAACGGCTTTCTCTCTTTTAATTTCTCGAGAAATTATTAAAGGTTGTGAAGATATTGAAGGAGATAAAAATCATGGGGTTAAAACATTCGCTATTAAGATTGGAATTAGAAAATCTACCTATATTTCTTTAGTTTTTTCAATTACAGCAATATTATTTTTTATATTACCTATTTTTACAAGCATTCTAAATCCAATTCTTTTTATGGTTTTAATGGTTTTTGGTCTAGTTGACGTAATTTACGCAATTATTCTAATGCTTACTACGAAATTGGAAATAAAAGATTTTAAAAGGATTAGTTTACTGTTAAAAATTGGAGCATTTCTAGGGTTAATTGCTTTTCTTTTTGCTAGCATTTAATACGCTTATATAAACTATATGCTTTTTAAAAAATCTAATATTCCCTCAAAATCTTTACTAGTAATTAAGGATTTCAACTCTTGCTTTTTCGCTGAAGTGAGCTTTCCATAGGGGAATGTTTCAATCAATTTTCTCGTTTGATTTAAACCTAAATATTTCCGCGTGTATTCTGCTTTAGAGTATTTGTATGTTGTTAAGAATTCGCTGTCTAATTTAAGTCTAAATTGCTCTAAAATAAAATTAAAATAATCTCTTAAGAGAAACTGCTCTTCTATGGAAATAATTGGCTCTAAGAAGATTTGGATCGGATGAGTTCTATAGGTTTTATGGGACACGTAAATCGCACGAACATCAAAATCTTCGTTTATTTGCCCTAATCCTACTCGTCCATTATAAGAACCAGTATCTACAGTTCTAACATACAAAATATTTGATTCAATTGTTCGCTTTAACTTTTCATTTACTTTAATGTTTAATTTTACGTATTGATTGTTCTTGTACTGGTTAGCGTCAATTACTTCGATCTCAAAAGCGCCTTTATTTTGCGAAACTTCTTCTTTCAATAAATAATACTTGACTATTAATGGATTGGTCGCTTTATAACTCTCTAAAAATTCGTCAAATTTGGAACCTGCTCTGTATTTATATTTTGGGTTTAAATTGTAAACCAACTTCAAAATATCATTTTGTTTTTTGGCCTTTAACCCCGTAAATGTCTGAGGTTCATCTTGGGGAACATTTTTCTTCTTAAAAAAGCCAATACAAATATTTGAACCTGTATGTTCAAAGATTTTTGTTTCAAGAATTATCATTTTAAGAATATTATAATATTTTAAAAAGTCTAAACGAAATTTATTAGAAACAGATGCGCCATATAAAAAGTTAGTAGGAATTACGTAAATCAAATTCTCAACATTGTTACGTAAGTCATTAATCATAGCGATTTGATATAAATCTTGATACCCCTTATTTTCTTCTTTAAAATATTGAAGAAACTTTTGGGTTTCGTAGTGCTTCCTAATATAACCTAAATATAGGTATGGTGGATTGGTAATGTGAAAAATAGGAAACTTTTTTCTTTTTAAAATTTGAGGAAAGCTTTCAAGATTATCACGTTTTTTTATATTATTTTCTGCGATTTGCTTAGGAATTCCATATTCCTCAGCGTTATAAATGCACTTTTGAACCATATCTTTCTGAGTATCAAACAAAAAAATATGACCTCGGAAAAAACTTTCTCGCTTATCATAGGGGATTTCGTTTAAAATTGGTAAAATTAAATTACCCTCACCTGCGTATAGATCAACCCATAAGTAATTTTCTAATAGATCTTTAATTTCAGGAAAAATGTATTTATTGAATATTTCAACTGAAGTTAAATGAATACCGAATTTTCGCCTTTTTGTTTTTTCCTTGGAATTTCTTGAATTATTATACATTTTCTGTTATTCTAATCTTGTTCTTATGTAGTCATAGACCTAATTTTTAACATTCAATGTGTTCTTACATCTTGATACGAAGTGATATTTAAAATTGGTCTCCGTTTTTTTTAATAGAATATTATTATTATTAGTTATTATTAGAATATTGAAATTTTATCTAATAAAAATGTGATTAAATAATAAAGTGGATAATAATGAGTGATTCTGAGAATAAACTTGTAAAAAATTACATTGCTCAAGTTAAACAGAAACTTCCAGAATGGTTGAAATGGAAAGAAGAAGAATTAAAAAACATATTAAACGATTTAGAACAGCAACTTTATAACGAGGCAAGAGCAATTTCTGGAGGAGAATCATTAACTGACGCAGATATACAAGAAGCGATCATCCGAATGGGGACTCCTGAAAGCATAGCAAAATTATATAAACGTCGGGGTACACCAAGGTTCTACATTACACAAGAACTCATCGAGTTTTATTTAAGAACTTTGTTTTTTTTCTTTGGTGTTGTGTTTTTTGTCAATGTTTTAGGCGCAGTTTTTCAGTTCTTTTTTAAGAATTGGTGGGAAATATTGGGAGGGATGCTAAATGGAATCTGGATTGGATGCTTAATCTCCGCAATTGTAATTACAATAGTATTCGTTTATTTTTCTATGGAAGGTTTCTTACCCGAAGATTTTGGAATAATTCCCAAGCGTTTGGCTATACTTTTCCCTTTCAATTTTAACGAAGAACAATTGGAAGAATCGAAAATATATACCAAACAAAAAATACAAGAAGCTAAAGTACTTCGAGAAGAAAAAATGGTAGCAGCTAAACATCGTGTAAAAGAGAAGATAATTGAAATGAAAGCCATAGAAAAAGAGAAGTTAGCAACGGCTAAAGTACTTCGAAAACAAAAAGTGGAAGAAGCTAAGCTAAAAAGAGAAATCGGTAAAACACAACCGGTCACTATAGGAGAACTAATATTTGGAACCTTAGCTGGAATAATTTTTGGTTTAATTCTAATAATCCAACCGTTTGCGGTTGCGGGATTAATGCAACAAGCTTTTCTAGATTGGCTTAAGATGATGGGATTTTTAATTTTTGTAAGTGGTTTATTTAGTCTAGTTCGCCTTGTAATTGGCGTTAGTAATTACACGGGACAACAAGTCTTTTTGGTATTTGGAGCCATCTATAATTTAGCTTATATTCCTTTATTCGTGCTACTTATAAACCAACCAGAGATATTCCCGATTTCTCTGTTTTCAGGAGGTAATATTACAGCTATACCAACCGATCCAACAAACATCATCTTCATCGTTTACTTCTGGGTTATTATTGCAATAATTTTAGGAACTATAGGCGGAATGATTGGAAATTTCTTTAAAGTAGGAAAATATTCAAAATTAAAAAGGGCCTATTAAAGCCTTACTTATATTTCTTTTTTTTTAATTTTATTTTTAGGTAATATTAAACACAAATACAAATTATAAAAGTAAATGAGTAAGTTTAATTTATTATTTTTGAAGATTAAGCGTCTTTTTAACCGATTTTTAAATCAAAAATTAATTAAAATATGTATTTATATAAGTTTATTAACTTTTTTACCTGGACTTCTTATTGGGGCGCTAATCGCGTTTTTTTTTGGTCCAGAAAGTTATAACATAATTGACAATTACATTAGTGATTTAGGGTCAATTCGTTACACTCCCGCTCCTTTCATTTTAGACGCTATCGCAATGACAACTGCTTGCTTTCTCGTACCAGTCTTTTTCTACATAACAAAAATAATAGTTTCAGATACAAAAAATATTATTTTAGATTCAAATAAGTCTATTTTTAAAAGAATTTTTTGTATATACATCGATTTACACGCGTTTTTTGGTTTACTTTCGCTTCTCTTTGGAGCAGTCGGATTGTTTGGGATAGGATTATTTAGCGAGGACCGAACTACTGAGTTAGGATTACATTTTACTTTTTCAATTATAATATTCGCAGGATTAGCTTTTGGAGCGTTATTTAATGGCATAGTTATCCTATTAAAGTTAAAAAAAACAATGTTTCCGAGACTTTTAGGGCTCTATATGATGGTAGGCCCATTCATAGCAAGTGTTTTGTTTTTATTTCCACCGAATTCAGTGACAAGACCCTTTCTTGAATGGATGATGCTTCTTACAGCTTTTCTTTGGTTAATCCCTGAATCGTTTCTTATATTAAAAAATTTTAAGTTAGCAAAAACACTCTAAATTATCTAAAATTCTCAAAAAAAAATAGAATTTAGGGTAAATATAATTAAAAATTAAAAAAAAAGAAGTTGATTTATACTTTATATTTTTGTATTTTGAATATTTTGTACATATCTTCTGCTAGTAATAGTACGGAACCAACAATTATGAGAACTAAAATATTCCTGTAAATGCCATAGAATTCGGGGGCAATTCCTATATTGACAAATGTTTCAGTGACATCATCCCAATTAAAGAATGGGAAGATTTCAGGTTGATTCATCAAGATTAACATTAATGGTATTGGTGCCAACTTAACGACGATCGTGATGATGTGAATAAGTTGGTGGGTACTAGGTTGTCGATTACCAATAATTCCTCTCGAAAGGTCTAACGCACCCTCAGCAGCTATTAAAGCTCCAAAAATGCGAAGCAATATAAGAAATTGTACATCCATTAAATCTGTAAGAAATGGCTGAAATAGGAACATGCATCCAATTAGTATTAAAAAACCACCACCAATAATTTCACCGATTGGTTTTATGAATGGTTTTAACGGTTTACCCGTTTTCTGGGAAATTGGCCAACCTTTCTCCTCAGCAGTTTCAGCTAAAAGTTTCTCCTTCGTTAAGTCTTTTTTAGATTTAAAATCCTCAGGAAAATAGCCTTCCATCGACAGTAATACGAAAACAATGGATATAATAATAAAAGATACTACTAACCCCCCTTGAATAGCCATAATTAGTGAACCAAGAACCTCTAAGAAAGGTTCGCCTCCAAGGATTAAGTCTAAAACTATCTGAGTAACTATATTTATAGCGACTATGACTGAGAACACTATCAACAAAACTTTCGTGTATAATGGCCACATTTCTTCGGTTATATATACTTTTGGCGTTCCACGGCGCTTATATTCTTTAGCAATACTCTCTGGAGTTCCCATGTGGGTAATTGCTAACTCCACTGAGCTTTCTATAGGGTGTCCAGTTTCTGACAATTCTTCTGCTTTACTCCAAATGTGTTCTTCAAGTTCAGCTAGTATATCTTTATGTTCCTTCTTGTCTTTTATCCATTCGGGTAGTTTTGCCTTCACTTCTTTTAAATAATCCTTAATTGTTTTTTCCATAATTTTTTCACTCATATTTTTAACCTCTTGTATTTAATTCTTTTTCTATATTGTGACCGCATACATCACAAAATCGGAGTTCTTCATTATTAAGATCTATTTTATTAGCACACATTGGACAATAAAGGTACTTATCTTGTTTTAAATTTACTTTTACATCGAATAAAGGCGCTATTGCTTCAGTAAGTTTGGAAAAAAATCCTGATAGATAATAATATATTTTTTCACCGTATTCGGTTATATAATAAAATTTTCTTTTTCTACCAGTTTCTTCTTTTTTAGATTCGATTATCCCATCAGATTCTAACTTTCTAAGAATTGGATATAAAGTACCTTCTACAATGACTAACATGTCATTCGTTTGGTCAGATAAATCTTTTAAGATTTGATAACCATGTGAACCTTCCTCACCAGCTTGTATAATTATGGATAGTACACAAAGTGAATTTATTCCTCGATTAATCTCAGATTCAATTTTGGATGTATAATCCTGAAATTTTGAATCCATACCTTTAACGCTTTTTATCATGTTTTTCAACTCCATTTATTTTATTTTGTATTGATTTTTTAAAATAGTATTTTATCAATACTGTTTTATATATATTATGGGATGAATGATATATAAATCTTTGGACCATCCTTAAATTTCATCAAAAATTGTTGAACAAGTAGTATTAAGCCATGATTTGCTTAATTTCTTCTTTTAAAATATATATCATGAAAAACTACAGCTCCGAACAAACCAAAAAGATCAAAAGTGAACCAGAATATACTAAAGAGAACTAAAATAAAAACGAATTCTTTATAAATAAGGATTGATTGTATCACTTTTACAATAACATTACTTATTGCTAAGAACCATATTATTTGCTTTCCTTTTAATTTCAACTTAAAAAAATACCAATTTTTATTAGAGCTATCCAGTAGAAGAAATATATTCACTCCAAGTAACCCTCCTGAAGCTAAACCAATAGGAAAATAATAAATTGTCATGAAACCATAATATAAAAAAATCCAGCTTAAGATTAGGTTGAATAAACCACCTAAAACAGAACAAGATACAAATAAAAATAATAAAAATTTTGGACCATATTTATTCTCAATAGTTCTGATATAATAGTAAGAACAAACTAATAATATGATAAAATAAGCTAATTCGATTGGGTTAGAAAAGTAAATAACGAAAATTGAAGTGAATAAAGTCCATATAAATGAATAGGTCTGCATATAGGGATATAAAACTAAAGCAAAGTAGTTAATACACATATAAGATGGATAAAAATAAGCGATTATCGAGGAAATAAGTAATATTGTGTATAAAACGAGCGTTCCACTAATAGATCTTTCTCCTCGGACACCTATATCTTTGATTATTCTATATTGTGCCCTAATTCTTTGTTTCTTCTTAACTTGCTTTTCAAGATATTCAACATCTAACTTACATTCATGATTTTCTGGTAATCGGTGTTTACCACAAAAATGGCCCCCACAATAATTACAATTAAAGGGCATTATTCCAGCTTCTTCACCACAAAATTCGCAATAAGGCAATAAATTTCTCCAAGGTTAATTTTTGAATAAAATTCAATTTATGTCTTCAATTATATTTCGATTTAAATCTATTTAAATCTTAGTGATGTTTTAAATTTTGAAGAAAATCTTATTTAGAGATTAAACTCTAAATCTGAATGCTTTCCTCCACCACCAAAAGATTAATTTAGGTATATTTTCTTATTTAAAATGATATGAATTTATCAAACGATCTTAACCAAAAACTTGGAAAACTAATTCAATTTTTAAAAAACAAAAAAATTGTTGTTGCTTTCTCTGGTGGAGTTGACAGTAGCTTATTAGCGTTTATTTCAACTAAATATGCTAAAAAAGCATTACTTGTAACAGAAAAATCAATACTTTATCCTGATGATGAAATTAAATTAACGAGCGAATTTGCAAAAAAATACGGCATAATGCACTTGATAATCGAGCGCGATCCTTTAAAAGATGAAAAATTTAGGGTTAATCCTAAAAATCGTTGTTATATTTGTAAAACAGGTTTATATAAGGATATAATAAAAATCAAGGAAGAAAGGGATTTCGATTTAATAGTAGATGGATCAAACATCGACGATCTTTCAGATTATAGGCCAGGAATGCAAGCTTTGAAAGAATTAAATATTACTACTCCTTATATAGATTTCAAGATTAACAAACAAGAGATTAGAGAGATATGTAAATACTTCAACTTAGATGTACAATCGAAGCCTTCAATGGCGTGTTTTTCGTCGCGTATACCTTACGACCAAGATATCAACGAGGAAAAATTAGATATGATTAGAGAGGCTGAATCTTTCTTGAGAAACACATACAATTTAAACCAATTACGAGTTAGACTACACGAAGGAAAACTAGCACGAATTGAGCTGATGCCCGAAGACATTATGAAAGTTATGACTAATGAAAACTTTAAAAAAATAAAAACTAAATTCAAACAACTAGGATTTTGCTACATTGCGATTGATTTAGAAGGATTTAGGTCTGGATCACTAAACGAAGTTCTTGCTTTTAACGAAGAAGACTAAATTTTAGGGTATAAAGAAACTTTAAACACTTTGTTTTTTAACGTAATCAATAATTTTTTGTCTTTTTTTCAAAGCCATTGTAGCTGCTTTTTCAATTTTCTTTTCCATTTCTAACTTCAATTCAGGAGTTTCTTTCCCTATTTCTTGTTTGATTTTAGTGTAAGCAGATTCTCGAAATTGAGGGAGAATTGATCTTTTTTCTTCTCCTTCGTAAATCATAGTTACTTGCTTAGAATTGTCAACATAACCGATTTCAGCACATCTGATATTTATTGCAGCCAAATCACTAATTATTTGTTCCGATATTCTGTCTGAGCAGTAAATTAAAAGCGCATCTAGCGATACACCTAAGTAATCAACTCCCACTTTTTCTAATAACTCCAACACTACGGGATTAACAAGTCCTCGTACGCGATCTTCATAAATTGTTACGCCTGATTTCGCTTCGTAGTTTATTTCGTATAAATCTCCTCTAAGGCCCCCGTTTGTAACATCACACATCGCCCTTATCTCCTTACGATATTCTTTATTTAGCAAGACATTGCAAGCTTCTAAGAATTTGATATTCATCGTTTCGTTTACAACATTATGGTTTCCCGAGTATATTGCTGTTGTCGTTATAGTTCCACCTCCCGCACCCTCTGTCATTAATATTCTATCTCCAACTTGGATGTTACGTCTCGCTAATAAGTTCTTTCGAACGAGTCCGATCGCACTTATTCCCCCTACTAAACGATCTCCAATAACCATATCACCCCCTATTCTTAATGTAGAACCGGCTGTAATTGGTACATGTGAAAGTTCTGCTACTGCCGAAACTCCGGCCATAAAATCAAAAAGTTTTCCTACATCGGCGTCGTCTCCTAAATGGACATCAATCATTATGGAAATTGGTTCTGCTCCTTTGACATATAGATCACGTAAGCACGCCCGAGCAACGTGAAACCCGCATATAAATGGAAAATCGCTGAGCCGGCTATGGATTCCCTCCATTTTAGAAACAATTATTAAATCCTCCGTTCCTTCAAAACCTTTAATATCCGATAGTTTAACCGCTCCAGCATCGTCTAAGGAACTAGGAGATAAATATGGTTGTCGATTCGTTTCCGATAGTTCGGCTATCAATTTATGAACAAAAAAATCCCCAGCACCTCTACACCCTACTCCTTGCTTTCCCACCGTCACGTTGGCTTTATTAATATCTAATAAATCTTTAATGAAAGGTTCTGAAATTTTTGATATATCGCTCTTCTTACATTCTATTAGAACAGCATTCGCAAGCGTATAAGCAGACTCTTTATCAATATCCTTAAAATCAACATATTCCTGAACTAACCTCTTAAGAATTTCTTCGTCAGTTTTTTTTTGTCTTATTAATCTTCTTGTTAACCCTTCTAAGTCGCTCAAAACTCTACACCTAATAGATACTTTTAAAATTAGATTGATATTAGATTTGAAATTATATTTTTAAGAATGATAGCAATAATTAGCAAAAAAATCTTTGCTCTTAAAACCGTCTACTTAGAAAAAAAAACATTTGCTAAAATTATTTTACCTCTAAAATACTATCCGTGAATTTCAATTTTTTCTATAGAAGCGGCTTTTTCAATGTTATTAAATAACCTTTCGAGCGAAAAAGGTTTGTTTTTAAAACTAGTAACCCCTATCGAAAGTGCTGTCTCTTTAATTGAGCGATCAGCGCTTACAAAAATAATTTTTGGCTTTATATCGATAGAATTTTGGAAAATTTCTTTTGCTGCTTCTATTCCATTTTTAATAGGCATCCTATGATCCATTAAAATAACATCTGGTTTACTCGAAAAACGGTTGTACATATTTACGGCCTCTTCACCATCTTTAGCGGAGCCAACGACATTATAACCATTTAGTTGTAAAGCTTTTTCATAAAGTAACCTTAGGGAATGATCATCCTCAACGATAAATATGTTTATTATAGGAGTACACCTCAAACGCTAATTTAATTTAATTAATTTCAATTTCTCTCAATAATTTCTTCTAATTAAAACTAAATGATTAAGTAAACCCTATAAAAAATATATAAAATATCTTTATAAAAACTTGCTCAATATTTTTACATCATTGTCTAAGAAATACAAAACCACGATTACAAATAACAATATAAGATAACTTTTTTTATAATTGTTTGTTTGTAATAATAATACAGTTTTTGATCTGCTATTTTTTGCCTTTTAAGAAATTAAGTTAAAAATATTAACGAAATTTAAATAATGATAAATTAAATTATTAAAATTTAAGATTTTGGTTACATATTTCCTTAAATCAAAAACAACTATCGTTCTTTTGAGAGAAATTTTTTGATTAATTAACTAAAACTAAAAGGTTTAAATAAGTAGAATCTTTATTTTTAATTGGTAATAAAAACTTTAATAAAAAAAAATAATGCCATTCCAACCACATCACCCTAGACACCCTAGACACCCTAGACACCCTAGACATCGTAGAATAAGTCAAAAAATAGGAACTCGACTCACAACTTATCTAACCGAGTGCGAAAGCGGAGAGGAAGTTATCGTATTAAGTGTAAATGCTGGATATAGGGCAAAGACACGCCTTGCTAATTTAGGGATTGTACCCGGAGTAAAAGTGAAAAAAATGAAAAATGCCCCTTTTCGAGGACCAATAGAAATAAAAGTTAAAGGCTCATCCTTAGTCCTTGGTAGAGGTTTAGCATCTAGAATAATAGTAAGTCGTAACAATTCTTGTACTTAATAATAGCGTTATAAGATTAAATTGGATTGTTTTTATAAAAATTTCTTTAGAGGATTTCATTAAAAAAAGATGGGAAGTTTTAAAAAATGAGCGGTCACACTCCAAATAATAAACTAAAAAATACAGGAATGTATAAGGATATAATTAATATTGCCTTAGCAGGAAATCCAAACGTAGGAAAATCAGTTATTTTTAACCAACTTACTGGGTTAAGCCAAACCATAGGAAATTGGCCCGGCAAAACAGTTGAAAGAATGGAAGGCCATCTTGATTTTTTAGGATATCGTTTTAATATCGTTGATTTACCTGGTATTTATTCTCTTTCTACCTACTCCTTAGAGGAAATAGTAAGTAGAGAATATATTGTTTCTGATGATGTTGATGTTATTATCAATGTTGTTGATGCCACGAATTTAGAACGAAATTTATTTTTTACGTTTCAGTTACTTGAATTAAAAGTTCCATTAATTATTGCAATTAACCAAATGGATATTTTAAGAAGAAGGAATATGGAAATTGATTTTAAAGCGTTGGAAAACATTTTCAAATTGCCCGTACTCCCTGTAGTTGCCGTACATGGTACGGGTGTCCATCAACTATTAGAAGAAGCTATTGAAATGGTTGTTTTTCAGCATCCCCATGCTCATTACAATGAAAAAACCCGGGATGAGCACGACCATCATTCTCACGACTATTATCGAACAGAACATATTCACGATAAAGTAAAAGTAAATAGTAAAGTGAAAAATAATTTTAAATTTCCTGAGTTATCTAAAGTGCTCTCCTTTGGGAAAGAAGTTGAGTCGTGTATTGGCAAATTAGTTTTGGAGATTAATAATAATCAACTCACTTCTGCCCTAATTAAATACCCACCAAGGTTCTTAGCAATTAAATTATTGGAAAATGATGAAGAAATTAAAAGTAGTTTTAAAAATAATGAAATTATAAAAAATGCCGATGAGTTTCGAAATCAATTAGAAGATATTCACGGAGAAGATGTTCATACGATAATATCGTCAGAAATTTACAATAAAATTCATGTCATAAGCGATAAAGTTTTATTAATAAAACCACATAAAGGAAAAAAGAAAGTCAGACTCGCTGATGTATTCGATCATCTTACTACTCATTCAATCTTAGGTTATCTTATTTTAGTTGCTGTATTATTTGGTATTTATTCCTTTACTTTTTCTTTTGGAAATTTTTTTAGTGGATTAATAGATGAGCTATATACGACATGGAGTGAATTTATTTACAATTCTTTTGGAGAGGAGAATTTAATAGTTAAGATATTTTGGGATGGCGGGCTGGGAGGATTTCTAGGCGGTATAGGCGGTGTCTTAGTATATGTCATACCTTTCTTTTTAATAATTGAAATTTTACAAGATTCTGGTTACTTACCTCGAGCAGCATTTTTAATGGATAAAGCTATGCATACGATCGGGGTCCACGGAAAAACTATTATTCCAATGATTTTAGGATTTGGTTGTAATGTCCCTGCATGTGCAGGGTGCAGAATTATGGAAACAGAACGAGAAAAAAAATTATCTGTCGTATTATCTTCTCTTGTACCATGCGCAGCAGTAATGACTGTTGTGTTAGGATTGGTAGGGAGATATGTAGGATTTTACTGGGTAACCATTTTGTTTTTAATAAACTTTGGTGTTATTTTTTTAATAGGTCGAATTCTAAATAAAGTAATGCCTGGTCAATGCACGGAACTCATAATGGAAATGCACGAATACAGGATGCCAAATTCTAAAGTTATTCTTAAACAAACATGGGTTAGAACAAGAGAGTTTGTATATAAGGCTTTGCCAGTTATAATTGTTCTTGGGATTCTTTTAGAAATTTTATTAATCTTTAATGCTTTAGAGCCAATAAATGTCATTTTGGCCCCTGTAAACGTGTTCTGGCTAGGACTTCCGGCAATAACGGGAGTATTTCTAATATACGGAATTTTAAGGAAGGAATTAACTTTAGTCCTCTTAGTTGTTTTAGCTAATTCAATTGGTGTTCCTTTAATAGAATTATTAACGCCCTTCCAAATGATTAATTTTAGTTTAGTTACAATGCTATATATCCCCTGTTTTGCGACCATTATTATTATTGCTAAACAAACTAGCTGGAAATACGCGATCCAAATTTCATTATTAGAGATAGGTGTAGCCTTATTGATTGGTGGTATTTTAAATTTTGGATATGTAATATTTTCAAGTTTCTAAATCATAATTAACCTAATTTTTATTTATATTATATTTATATTATTTTGAAAATTCATAATCTTAGTTTTGAATTTTTTTAAAGCTTAACTAAAAATGGTAAAAATAAGAATTACTACCCCATGTCGAATCCACCTTTCCTTAATTGACGAAAATGGATACACGGGTAGAGTCGATGGTGGAATTGGTCTCATGTTAGACCGTCCTAATGTAGTTTTTGAAGCGACAAATCACGCAGAAGAATTTAAAATTGAAGCTCACAAGTATTATCGAGAATCAATAGAAGTAATCAACGAACAAGCATCGAAAATTTTCAAGGCATATAATATAAATAATAAAAACTTTCATTTTAATCTTAAAAGGTATTATCCAAGCCATGTAGGGTTGGGTTCTAAAACTCAATTATCATTAGCAATCGCAATTGCTATTACTAAGCTGAAAAATAAGAGCGTGTCTATACAAGAATTAACTAAATTGGTTCAAAGAGGTGGAACATCAGGAATTGGATGGAGAGGCTTTGAAAAAGGTGGCTTTATAATTGATGCAGGACATAATTTTGGTAAAGGAAAAGAGAAAGAATCTTTCTTACCTTCTTCAGCTTCAATAACAGCGGATCCAGCTCTTACAATTATGAGATATCCAATACCCGAACATTGGAGATTTGTGTTAGTTATACCTAATGTTAAAAAAGGAGCTTATGGAGACGAAGAAGTAACCATTTTTCAAAGTCATGCTCCAATCCCAAAAGAAGAAGTTAATGAAGTTTCACACCAAATTTTAATGAAAGTTATTCCCGGAATTATTAACGAAGATTTGGAATGTTTTGGTGAAGGTTTAAAAAGAATACAAGATATAGGGTTCAAGAAAATAGAGATCTCTTTACAACATGAAATTGTCAAAAATGTTCTCTCTCTTTTTGAAGAACATGGTGTTAAAGCATTTGGAATGTCTTCTTTCGGACCAAGCATAGTCGGAGTTGTTGAATCTGATGAAGATGCGAATAGTCTTTTAAAAACTGTTCAAATGCGCCTTAAAAATATTATTGGTCATATTTACATATGCAAACCTAATAATTGTGGAGCAAAAATTGAATTTTTAGATGATAATTAATGCCAAATAATAATGAAAAGCTCTATTTTTCTTCTAATATAAGTTTAAGAGAAAGAGCTAGTTTCGAAATAGGTATAAAATTAGGAGCTCTTTATCATATTTTATGTGGGATACCTATATCTTCAGATACTAAGGTTATTGATTCTATCGAAAATGGTATAGAAGCAGCAATCTCTTGTCAACCATATGTAAAATCTGTTAAAATTAACATTGACCGCGAAAAAATAGAAGGGGATAAATCAACCGAATTTGAGTACGATGAGATTACTGGAAAAGTTATAAACGCTACAGTCGTGCTTGAGTATAAATCCGTTGAAATCACGGCAAAAGTAGAGTGGGTAGAGGATCTCAAATATCCATTGATGTTTATTGAAAAAATAAGGACTAAAAACTAATCCTTTAAATTTTTAATATAGTCCTTAACATGTTCTACTGTTTTTAAAGCACTTAAATTTTTTCCAAATCTTCGTATTTCGGCAAAATTTTCTTCAATTTTTAGCTCTATTTTTTGGACTAAAGCTTTGTCTTTTTTTTCTTCAGCAACTTTTAATTTAGTTGCTAATATAATCGTTTCCAAGGCTAAATTTTCTGCTCTATTAAATATTTTAAATGATTCTTTAAATTTATCGCAGGAAATTATAGATAGAGTAAATTCAATAACCTTTAATTCTCCCAAATCATCATCTTTAACGATCTGCTCTTCACCCATAGCTACACAAGCGATCATTGCCCATGCTTGTTTTATATAAGGTAATGAAACCATTTCTGAATTTGAGTATTTTTTAAAAACCTCTTTTATTTTTTCTTTATTCTTTATTTTATAATAATCGTAAAATTCTTCTGGAAAGATTTTGATTTTCTTAGATCGATTAAAATCTTTTAATGAAGCTAAGGCATAAAGATATATGTCATCAACAAAATTTAGCGTAATAAGTTTATTACTTCTCAAATTATTGTATGTAGATGTGTTTGGATAAGGACGCAATTTTATCGAGCAATTATCTATTAATCTTATACCCATACAAGCCGTATTTGGCACGATATTGTTGTTACTTATTGAGAAGGTTGTAGCTAAAACTTCATACAAGTAATCTTCTTTTAAGCCTATAGATTTGGGATTTGTTTGAAATGAGGGTGACATACTTTAGATAATTAATTTATTAAGTTGTATAAATTAGAATACTTTCGATATATTTTAATTATAACTTTTTAATTTTGAAGAAGAACCATTAAAAATTAATAAAAATAAAAAGAATTATTGAACTTTTATAATTAGTAAATTAAAAGATTTATTGATTATTGTGTATAAGGTAATCGGAATTGACCCTGGTTCTCTTTCTTGGGATTTCTTTGGTTTGGAAAACAATGAAATTATCCTAGATACTTCTATTCCTACAAAAGAATTAATGGAAGAGCCACATAAAGCTATTTCAATCATAAAATCAATTGGAAATGTTGATTTAATAGTAGCACCTAGCGGTTTTGGATTACCGTTGAAAAATATTAAAGATATAACTGAAAAAGATATTTTTTTTACATTATTAAAATTTGATAAAAAAGAGAAGGATAAATTAATCGGTCTAGGAGAAGTCCTTCGTTTGATAAAAGCGGAAAATATACCTGGAGTTATTGTTCCAGGTGTTAAACATTTACCAACCGTACCCAGATATCGCAAAATCAATAAAATTGACCTTGGGACCGCAGATAAGCTGTGTACTGCTGTTACAGGCATACGAGATCAAATGGAAAGGTTGAATATTGGTCCAGAAAAATCTAACTTTATTATGGTAGAAATTGGTTACGGATTTACAGCCGTTTTAGCTATTGAAAACGGACAGATTATTGATGGAATTGGGGGTTCTAACATTATGGGTTTTAGAGCCTGTGGAAGTCTTGATGGAGAATTAGCTTATTTAATTAAACACATTAAAAAAGAAAATATATACAAGGGAGGAGTGTCTTTTATTGCTGGATACGAAGATTTAAGTTTAAAAGAAATAATTTTACTAGCTCAAAAAGACGAACAAACAAAGATGGCTCTTAACGCATACATCTCAGATGTAACTAAAGCGATTTACGGAATTTCTTCATCTTTTTCAAGCAAAGATAAAATATATGAAATATTATTGGCAGGAAGAGGATCAGAATTACAATATATAAAAGATAAAATTATAAATAGTATAAACATCGGTGCCCCCGTTAAATTGATGAATTCTTATAGTAGCTTATCCAAACGTGCCGCTCAAGGTGCTGCATTCATAGCAAATGGTTTGTTGGGGGGCAAATTTGAACCTATAATAAGTAATTTAAAGATTAAAGAAGCCAAGGGCTCAATTTTAGACGATATTTTTATTCCATTTGATAAAGAAAAACTATTAAGTGATTTAAATTAAGAAAATTTTAATTATTACTGGTCTAAGTAGTTATCCAATCATAAAGAAAGTTATAGAGCCTATTAAAAAATACAAGATTGAAGTATATAAAGCTCCTATAACTATTTCTGCTTTTTTATCGGAAGATCTCGTTGAAGATATTATAAAAGATGTTTCTCTAAGTGAATACGCTTTAATCCTCCTTCCAGGATTCGTTCAGTGGGATACTACAAAAATAGAGGACAAATATTTAATAGATATAAAGAAAGGTCCTGAATTCGCTTCCGATCTTCCTATGATTTTAAAACATTTGGAAACTATCAAATTATCGAATAAAGTTGCAGCAAATAAGTTATTGGAGATTTCTTGCGAAGATATATATGAAGAAATTGTTAAGGAACAGATGAAAATAGCTAAGAATGATCTTGGATTCCACACTTTTTTTATCAACAAACAAATCTCAGATATTATGATTGGGCGTAATCTTCCTCCTCCGATTATTGCCGAAATTGTTAATTGTCCAGAAAAAAGTAATCAAGAGATAATTAAAAAAGTAAAACATTATATCGAATCTGGTGCCGATATTATTGATGTTGGATGTGTAGCAAACAAACCATATCCAGACAGGGTAAAAGAGGTCGTTAATCTTATACGAAATAAGTTTAATGTTTTAATTAGTATCGATTCAATGGAAAAAAGTGAAGTATTGGCTGCTGTTGATGAAGGCGTTGATATGATCCTAAGTTTAGATCTTGGAAATTATAAGGATTTCTTAAGTATTCCTAGAGATATACCTATTGTAATATTACCAACAAACATCAAGTCCGCTTATTTCCCTAAAGAACCAGAAATAAGAGTTAAAAATTTGTTTAAATTAACGCAAGAATTGAGACAGGAAGGGTTTAAAAAGTTAATTGCCGATCCACTATTAGAAACCCCCATCGTTCCAGGGATTTGCAATTCTTTGGAAGCATATTTCTTATATAAAAAGCAAGTTTTAAAAGAAGAAAATAAGAAATTGGAATTACCTCTATTCTTTGGCATTTCTAACGTAGTAGAACTTATGGATATCGATTCGGTGGGAATAAATGGGTTGTTAGCAAGCATCGCAATTGAGTTGGATATGGGAATATTGTTTACAGTCGAGCATAGCACTAAATTAATGGGTGGGGTAGCCGAGCTTAAAGAGAGCGTTAAACTAAATTACGTCTCAAAATTCAAAAAAACACCTCCTATAAATCATGGTATTAAAATTTTTAAAGCAAAAGGAAAAACTAGTCAAAAAATTCCAGATATTGATAAAACAAAAGCTATTTTTGTGAAGAAATACGATTTTGGCTATAATCCCGATAAAAAAGGATATTTTAAATTCTATGTAAATCATTACGCTAAAGAAATCTACGCTATATTTTTTTCTAACGATAATATTATTCTTAAGACTTTAATAGGAAGTAGTGCGGAGGCACTTGGTAAAAAAATTATTGAATTAAACTTAACTAACAGTTTGGCTCATATCAATTATATCGGACGAGAGTTAAGTAGAGCAGAATTTTGCTTGACTTTTGGTAAACCTTTTATCCAAGACAACGAATAAGTAGAATAAAAAAAATAAAAATTTTTTTTTTAAACAATTTCAAAACATGTTTTTAAATCCATCCCGGGTTCTAATAACGGAGCTAATTTCACAGTTGCTTTAGCTAAGTTAGCCATGTGTGTTTTCATCGCTTCTTCGCTTTCATATTTCTCGTAAAAAATAATAGTATTTTTAAACTTACGACCTGCGACTGTGTGAGGAATGTATTCTAAAGTTCCTGGTTCCGAAGCTTTTATTTGGGGGACAATCTCCTTCAAAACTTCAATTGCCTCATCGAGTTTACCTTCTTTTACATTAATTGTGGCTATTATTGTTACCATTTTCATTTAACCTCGTACATCTAATTTTGAATTAAGTAATTAAGTGAAAAATCCATATAAGTAAAAGTATCCTAAATTAATTATACCTTAAAACCTATCTTAAATTATTATCAATTGAAGTAATACTTAAATAAAGATAAGAAAATATTAGGAAAGAAATCATGATTCCAAAAAAAATGGATGATTATCTTCACGAGAACCTTCCGGAAGCTACTCTAAAAAATAGACTTAAAAAAGATAACGGGAAGTGTTATCTAGAATTTACCAATGTTGACGAGCATCTTTTATCAAGGTTGGGAATTGTAAGCGATAGACTTGGACCCCAACTTGTAGTCTGTATGTGGGATGAAAGCTCACAATTAGAAATTGGTGGGTATTTAGTAGTCGATAACCTTTCTATGGGAAGACCATCTATGGGTGGTATTCGAATGTTACCAGACATAACTCCCGCTGACATACATAATTTAGCTCGAGGTATGACTCTAAAAAACGCAGCTGCTAACCTTCCTTATGGGGGTGGAAAATCAGGTATTGTGGCTGAGCGAACTATCTCTCCTGAAGAACACGATAAAGTAATTAGCGGTTTTGCCCGTTTGATACGACAATATAAAGATGTTTATGTTCCAGGTCCAGATGTTGGAACTAAAGATGCTGATATGAAATTAGTTGCTATAGAAAATGGATTGGATAGCGCTGTATCTAAACCAGCTGATATGGGAGGTAATCGAATAGATGAATTAGGGGGTGCAGCGGGAGGGGTTGTGATTGCGTTGCAAACTTTGTTGAAAATTCTGCCGCGATTGAGAGTTCTCCCTCAATTTGTTAATTTAGAAATACCCGAAGAGAGAGATCTCACGGTAATTATTCAAGGATTTGGAGCTGTTGGAGCACATGCTTCACGTATACTAAAAGAACGAATCTCTGATGCTAAAGTAATAGGTATAAGTGATTTGGAAGGTTATTTATATAATGAAAATGGGCTTCCAATTGAAGAACTTTTCGGTTTATGGAAAAACTTTGGCTTAGTTACTAATACATATTTTAAAGATAAGGTTGCACCCGAGGGATATAAACATCCAACCAAATATTCTACAAACGCTAATAACTTACTTCTTGAGAATGCTTTCTGTATGGTACCTGCTGCTCCAATATTTAATTATTTAGGCGTACGCTCTTCTGATGAAGCATCGATGTTGGTCGATCGAATGGGAAAATGGTCTGTAATTATTGAAGGTGCAAATACATACTCTCCAGATCCCAATAGAAGGGCAGCTAGAACCCGCATGGAGCAAATAGTGTATGGAGAAAAAGGAGTGATGATAGCTAACGATTATTTAGTTAATTCAGGGGGTGTAATTTTTGCCGCTCAAGAACATATTATCAAGACACCTGAAAACCTTCAAATACCGGATGAAATGCTAGGAAATCATGTAGAAGTAGAAAAATGGCTGAAGGATCACGAAGTTGACTTTGCTAAACTATCAAAACAACGCCTAATAGCGGGAGAGGAATATAGAGAAAATGTTATTCACCATAACATGATTGAACTAGTTGATTTATTAGCAGCTAACCCAGACATGCTACCTTGTACAGCTGCGCAGCGTGTAAGCATCCAACGACTTTCTGCAAAAGAAAGCCAACGAACTGCTAAGGATATAATGGTTCCGACTCCAACAATAGATATGAACAGTAGCATGCAAGATGCTGCCAAGCTAATGATCGACAAAAACAGCGGTATAATAGCCGTTCTTTCCGAAGGTAAACTTATAGGAGTTGCAACCGATTGGGATATAACCCAAGCTACTGCTGATGGGGTGTGTGATGTTATCGTTGAAAAAATTATGACTAAAGATGTCATAACAGCCTCTCCGGATTATACTATGCTAGACATTGTACGTGAATTAGAACAATATCAAATTTCTGCTATGCCAGTTGTTAAGGACGGAAAGGTTTTAGGAAAAGTAAGTTCAGATTTAATTACACAACGTTATGTCTTAAGTCTTTTACAAGATCACAGAATTTAGTGAAATTTTAAGATTTTATATAATGTGTCTCTCTGTGCTGGGCGTTTCCCTGCCGCTTTAATAATTTTCATTATTTCCTCTGGAGATAAATACTCTCCAAATTCCGCACCTGCACTTTTTGATATATTTTCTTCCATTAATGTCCCAGAAAAATCGTTTACTCCGTAATTAAGAGATACTTGAGCAAATTTTGGACCCAATTTAACCCAAGAACATTGAATATTATCAATGTAATTATTGAAAAATATTCTTGCTACACAGAAGAGTTTCAAATCGGCCATTCCAAAACTTGGTTTTAAAGGAAAACCTGTTAGGGTCGATAGCATTGGTTTTTCCTTAACAAAGGGTAATGGAACAAATTCAGTAAAACCTGAAGTCTCTTTTTGAATCTTCCTTAAAACCTCAAGATGTTTGATTCTGTCTCGTAAATCCTCGATATGTCCATACATCATAGTTGACGTAGTAGGGATACTTAATTTATGAGCTGTACTTATCACATTAATCCATTGAGATGTTGATAATTTATTGGGGCATATGATTTTTCTAACATCATCAACTAAAATTTCAGCGGCAGTGCCGGGCATTGAATCTAATCCCGCTTTCTTTAATTCTTTTAATGTATTTTCAATAGAATTCCCATATAATTTTGACATATAAAATACTTCTTGAGGTGAAAAAGCATGTGTATGCATGTTAGCATCGACATCTTTTACATTTTTCAAAATTTTTAGGTAATAGTCAAAACTAAGTTCGGGATTTATTCCACCTTGGATACAAACCTCTGTACAACCAGCAGTTTTAGCGTCCAAAACTTTTTTTCTAATTTCTTCATGAGTTTGTAAAAAACTTCCTTTATCCTTATTTGAAACGCTAAAAGAGCAAAATTTACAATCCTGATAGCAGATATTTGTAAAATTTATATTTTGATTTATAATAAATGTTACAAGGTTATTTTTCTTCTCAAAACAAATCTGATCAGCTATTTGTTGCAAGGCAATAAATTCTTTCCCTGTAACTTTTAGAAGTTTTAATGCTTCTTCTGAGGATATTTCCTCTAAATCCTCTGCTTTTTTAAGAATTCTTTTTATTTCTGGCTCGATGTGATTATATATCTGAGGCATTTTGATTAATATTATCTATCGTTTTTTTAATATTTTCTGAACAGAAACCTGTTTTATTAATATATTTTTTATATATTGGGAGTCTTTCTTCCAGTTTATACCCTTTTTTTTCACAAATCTTTTTTAAATAATCTATTTTAGGCCAAGTATGCTCCGGGTTGATATAATCTAAGGTAAAAGGGGAGATTCCACCAAAATCATCAATACCCATTTCTATGGCTTCTTTCTCGTAATTTTGAATTAAATTGGGAGGGACTTGAATAACAATCTCATTCTCAAATATTAATTTTGCGATTCCAGCAGTTTTAAGGGTTTCTTCAATAGTTATGGGGTTTTTTGGGTGATATCGTATACCCTTTTTCTCTATAAAGTTTTGTATAATCACTTCTTGTATTTGACCATATTGAAGATTGATTTCCTTAATTAAAAACAGATCTTTTATCCTATCTTCAAAATTCTCTCCAATTCCTAATAATAAACCAGTAGTGAAAGGTATTTTTAACTTTCCCGCATTTTTAATGTGTTCGATTCGATTTTCAGGTATTTTACCAGGCGAGTTTTCGTGAACTCCACCGCTTTTAAAAAGATTTTTGCAAGTACTCTCTAACATTAAACCCATACTAGCGTTATATTCCTTTAAACATTTTAATTGCTCAAATGTAAGCAAGCCAATGTTGGTATGGGGTAAAAAATTCATGTTTAATAGATTTGTGCTTAGATTCTTAACAAATTGTAGGAAATCTCCAAAATTTCTTTTTTTTAACTCTTTCTGAACTATTTGAAAGCTATCTGGAAGTTCACCCGAAATTAATAGAGCTTCCTTACATCCATATTTTGCCGCATTTTGAATTATCAAATCGACTTTTTCATCTTCAATTAACACAACATTTTTTTCCCCCTTTTCTTTAGCGATCATATGATTATAAAAACAATAACCGCATTGATTTTGACAATAATTAGAAAGAGAAAGGGTGAAATTCTTTGAATAGGTTATAATTTTTTGCTCTTCTTTATCTAAATGATTTTTTATTTCATTAACTTTTTCTTTTAACTTTCTAATTGATAAAGCTTTTAATTCTTTTATTTTTTTTGTATCTTCCGTCATTTTCTTCTTATATATTTTAGAATTACGTAATTATTTCTATGGTCCACATCAGATAAGATAAATCTAGGGCTTTCAATCATTTTTGAAAAACCCTCTCCTTCTACTAAGCTAATAGCATCTACACCGCCAACGATCCAAGGGGCAATCGTTAACCTTATTTCGTCTACTAAATTATCTTTAATAAAACTCCAATTCAAATTGCCGCCTCCCTCTAGTAGAATCTTTTTTATACCATTTTGATATAAAATTGGCATGAGTTTAACAACATCAACTCTGCTCCCTTTGCCTGATTTTATAATCTTGATGTTTTTTAATTCGAAATCTTTTATTTTCTCCATAGACCCATTTTCAGTTATACATATGATCGTGGGGTAAATTTCTGGTTTATATTTTATCACATTTGAATTAATTGGTATTGAAAGAGTACTATCTAACACAATTCGATAATATCCGCTATGATCGAAATATTTTATATGAAGCTTTGGATTATCTTTTAAAATCGTCCCTATACCGACCATAATTGCATCTACCTCTGTTCTTAGTTTATGTACGGCTTTCCAGTCTTCTTCGTCAGAAATGTCTGGATCTCCTATTTTAGAAGCAATTTTACCGTCAATTGTCATGGCAGCGCTTAAAATTACGTAAGGATGCTTATTTCCTTTCAAATACTACCTCACCTTTAATATATGTTTTTCTGATATTTTCAGACTTTGATCTTTGGACAATAATCGGATAAATGTTTTTGTGATCAATCTTATATGAATAATAGTTTGGGTCAGATAAATTTAGTAAAAAAAAATCAGCGTATTTTCCCTTTGAAATTGACCCAAATTTATTTTCTAATCCAAAGTTTTTAGCAGCATTAATGCTTACCATTTTCAATAAATCTTTTGAAGAAAAATTATTATTATTTTTATTAGTTGATAAAACACGAGAAATTCTATATAAATAGCGCATTTCTTCGAACAAATCAATCGTGTTTGCCATTACATTATCAGTCCCTAAACTTACAGGAATCTTTAAACTATTAATTTCGGTTATTGGTGGAAATCCAACTCCAAAATAACCATTACATCGAGGACATAAAACTATAGAAATATTTTTACTCTTTATACTCTCTAAATCTTCTCTTGTATAATGAGTACCATGTATAATTACATCGATTAAATCATCGTTTATTATTTCGTTAAAAAGTAGCTCGTTTCTCGAGAGTTCAGCGTCGTGGCAGGCTATTATTTTTTTTAAATATTCTTTTTTTAAACTACTTAATTTTTCCTTGCTTTTAGTTGAAATATTCTTATAACTAGCAAATCCTAAGCCATCTGCATTTTTAAACACAATTTCAACATCAACTGAATTATTATCCCTTCCTAAAATGAGCTTATTAATAGGAGAATCTTTTAAAGTTTCTTTTAAAAGATCAACACCTTTTAACCCGTTTTCTCGAAAGTCTACAAAGAATGTTATGCCATTTGCTAACATTTCTAAAACTGCTTTTTTTATTCCTTCTATTTTAATTTCGTTTGAGATTATATTTAACAATTTATGCTTTAATCCGTTTGGAGGGGCAACTACATCAATTAAATCTTTGTTAAATCCCTCCTCTTTCGCAAAACTATCGCCAATATGAATATGGGAATTAATTAGTCCTGGAACTAATAAAGTACTTCGTTCTTTCCTCGAGATCTCAATATTATTTGTAATATTTTCGAAAGAAAGAGTAATAATCTTTCCGTCTTTATCTACTTCTATTGAAATATTTTTTTTTAGCTCTAAATCGTCTCCAATTAGCCCATATTTACTATATATCGCAGTTTTAGGCATATTAAATTCAAATTTTATTTATTCCTATTTCAAGAAATAATATAATAGAAAATATATTATAAAAATTATTAAAATTGGTACCTCATATAAATAACGAGTAAAAAAATTGGTGTTAATTTATTCATCAGTTTAAGAAAGATTTACAAGGTTCTGGTTCGATAGTTGATATTCCAATCGATAAAGTTGGTATTGTGGGAGTAGAAAAAAAAGTCGAGATTATTCAAGAAAATAAACGGTTTTCTTTTTACCCCAAAATATCTGCCTTAATCTCTTTGCCAGCTCAACAGCGTGGCATACATATGTCGCGAACCTCAGAAACTATTGAAGAAATAATAAATGAAGTAATTTTTAAACCCACTCCATCGGTTGAATTAGTCGGAGACAGGATTGCTAGAAAATTGTTAGAACGGCATCCGTATACCGAAAAGGTTCATGTAAAATTAGAAGGAAAAATAATTGTTCAATGTAAAGACGAACGACAGAGAACAATTCAAAAAGCATATGAGATTAGCTCATTTGTAAAGGCAAAGAAGAGAGAACAAGAAGAAGTCGATTTTAGTTATTACATTGGAGCCAGTGCTGTTGGTATGACGGTTTGCCCCTGTGCTAAGGAAATGAGCCAAGAATACGCTGCAGAAGTTATTAAAAATAGGCAAGATGTTAACCTTTCTGATGATGTAGTTAAAACTCTTCTTAATATCCTACCATTTAGCTCTCATAATCAACGTTCAATTGGAACCATAATTGTTCAAATAAAAGATTTAAATAGCAATAAGATAGATGTGTTAGATATCATTGATATTATTGAAGAATCAATGAGTGGAAAAATACAGTCTGTTCTGAAAAGACCTGAAGAAGCCAAACTTGTCAGAATTGCTCATTTAAAACCGCTATTTTCTGAAGACGTAGTAAGAGAAATGGCTAAAAACTTCATCTTAAGAGATTTTCCAAACATAGAAGATGATTTCAAAATTACTTTTAAGATTGAAAGTTTTGAATCTATTCATCCTCATAATGTTTATTCTGAGTTAAAAACTAGAGTGGGTGAGTTGAGAAAAATTATAAAAATGTCGTAATAATTTTTATTTACCTATCTTTTCTTCTTTAAAAAATGTCTATAGACAATTAAATAATTTTTTACAGATATCATTCTAGGATTACGCCTAAAACCTGATGGTATAACAGCACTACAACGTGAGCAGAGGTTTGAAGTTCGCATCCAATCTTTAAATTCATCAGCATGTGCGGGATATCTGCAATTTGGACATACAACAATTCCTCTGCCTCTATCTCCGGGAAGTTTTGGTAAATTAAAACAAAAGATACATTTGAAATCATCTACTGTAAGATATGATGCTTTTGGTTTATATTTATTTAGATCACGAACTTTTGAAGTTGGTTTAACACGAGTAGTACGTGAAGTATTTGTTGTTCTAGTCCTTGCCGTTTGTTTATGTGATGTAGGGGTTGTTCTTGACGATTGGGTTCTAGATCTTGTTGTATGTGTAGTTGTCCTAGTTGATGGAGATGTATTAGTTGTGCGTGTTGTGCGTACTCTTTGTCTCTGGGTTGAAGGTGTGGTCAAATTATTGATCCTTCTAGTACGGTCAGCAATGTAATCCCGAGTTAACGTTGGTATTGATGAACCAGTACTAGTAAATCCAAAAACAATTAATATTAAAACTATAGCTATGAAAAGTAATAGGAGATTTAAGTCTAGTAGAGTAAAATTATAAAAAGTTATCCAATAAGCAATAATAAAAATAAGAACTGAGAACGATAGAATATATCCCAATGTCCTTGCTTTTACTGATTTTTTTCCAAAATAGATTATATTATATTTCTTAAAACAACGATATAAAGAATATAAACCATACATTACGAATGGAAAAGCAAAAATTAGACTCCAAAAACTAAAATACACGCCACTGATAAGACTCTCTCCCAATAGACCAGTAAAAGAGCCCCATATGGAGTAAAAAATCCCGATAAATAATGGAAGAACCACAAAAAATGCAGTATTATGTGGTGAATTAAACTCGCGGTGGTGCTTGATATTTTCAAAAATCCTTAAAATAAATATTATCCATAATCCGATTAATAACCATGTAAAAAAAAAAGCTAAAGAATATGAGATTAAACCATGAATTAAGCCAATTATTAGAAAAATAATAGCTATTATCCTTAACACTTTTTTTTTAACCATGGTTTAATTTTCACCTCAAAAACTATTCATTATTCTTCATCATATTCTAAATAAACTGGTTTTCCTTCAATAATAGGATTCATAAAATCTAAAATTTCTGGTAACATTCTCACATCTAAATGCCCCTTAATATCAAAGGGAATTGAAAACCATTTTTTTGTTTTAAAATTAGCACGATAAATTTCAAAACCTAAAGATTTCCCGTTAATCTGATATGGATCAATAACAAGCGCAATAGCCTTATCCCATAATTTTTGATATCTTGCTTGAGTTCCTAAGTCTTCTCGTGACATAAAACATCCATAGGAAGGATGAGAATGATACCATCCACAAATAAACTGATTATTTTTTTTAATATCCTTGAATGCTCTAACGTAATTTCTATAATCTTTAATTTCAGCATATACTGCTGTACCATGCCCCATCGGATACGCATCTTCAACATGGAGAATTCCTTTTTTATTATCGTATTTTCCTGCAAGCAACCCTATTACTTCAACCCAATTCTCTCTTCGGATTTTAGAATGTGCATATTTTAATGAATGGCTAGAGATCTTAAGGATAGATTTTACAGTCAAAGATATTTCAACTTTATCATTTCTAGCTACAGTTTTTATTGTGTCCATAGGAATTGGTTCAAGTTTGGCTTTAATTTCTTCTGAATGCTTTAAAGGCTTTGCGTTAATAAGCTCAGTTGTTAATTCTTCTTGCAATTCTTCTAGTTGTAATTCGGTATATACTTCTTCAAGCAATTCCTTTTTAATTTTTTCCTTAATTTTCTGTTTTATTGAATCTCTGAGCGCTTTATCATCACTATTCATAATACATTCACCATTTATCTTTTGCATATTTCTTTACAAGACTTTTTACTTTTTTATCAAAAAGCTTCGGATTTTTCATCATTTCTATTGCAGCTTTCTTATTAAAAACATCAGTGGGATTAACATACTTACCATGGGTGTTTAACATGGCAATTATTGCTTGAACAACAGTATTTGCTGTTTTTGAAGGACTCCATCCTCCTTTTTTACCCGTTAAAGAAGGATCTACTAAAGCTAAACAAATATTTCTCTGCCCTTTGTATTCACTTGGTTTTGCCCAAAAATTTGGATGCCAAATTGGAGTATGCAATCTTACGAAAGGAGGGCGCTTAGGATACTGAGCAGGGAATTTCATTTCCAACTTAAACAATCCACCTGCATAAGCTGTACCTTTAGGACCTTTAATTGTGATTGCTAAATGATCAATACTCTTTTTTTTCGAATTAAATGGTTTTAATTGGATAATAGTACCTTCTTTAAGCAATCTTTTTAACCCCGCAAAATCTCTAGAAACACGACTGGTTCTTATACTCATTTTCTCAACCCTTTTTTTTATATTTTTTTTTATACTTTTTATTTAATAGATTTTTCTCAAAAATCATTTTTGATTTATATTTTATTTTAATTTTAAGGTAACGTAAATATCTCCACCCTTAAACCCCACAACGGTCAGAAATTCGTAATTTCTTAATCCATTTTCGATTACACTTTGCTCTAAATCTAAAACCATGATGTCATTGAAATCCTGTAAGGTAATAACTGGTTCAAATTCAGGTTCCAATTCAAATCCATTTTTTTGCAATGTTCTAATTATGTTCATGCAGGGTGATTGAGGTTTCATTTTTATAGCAATACGTCTTACGTTTTTACCACATTGAGAACATTCCGGATTTCTCTTCTTTTCAATATGATACAGTTTCATTGTCATTCCATTAAATATAACATAACTTGAAATGGGCCGTCCTAAACTCTTATGACCTCTTTTCCAATGCAAAATTTTCACAGCTTCATGTGATTCTAAAGCAGAAATAATAGCATTAATAGTAATGATCCCAGGATCATGACGATCAATGATTTTAACTATATCATCAGAAGTATATTCAGGTAGGAAATTATGCTTATTCACTAATTCATTTGCGACTTTTTGGATAAATTCAATATCTTTTATATTTTTTGGGTTCAGATCTCTATCAAATTTTTCTTTAAACGCCATATCTCCTTTAAAAACACAATGAATCCGTTTTCGGGGGATACCTACCACTGTACAGGCTGCCATTTCATCACTTTCTCCTACTGGTAGTGGATTACATTCATAGCAAGCATTCCGATACGGAAAGATTGAATACATATGTCCGTGATAACCAGATGTACCTCCATCCACTAATGGTTTTCTAAATCTTATACATTGCGCATTTAGGTTCAAACGAGCATTCATTGAATCAAGACCTCCAATAACAACATCAGCCGCATGATATAAAGCAGGATCTAACCTTTCTAAGGAGGTATGATAACCTTTTACAGTAACATTGGGATTAATCTTGATTAGCTTATTAGCTGCCACAATAGCTTTTGGTTCTCCTAACTTTGCATCAACAAAAAGAAGTTGGCGATTCAAATTGGAATGCTCAATAATATCTAAATCAACAAGATCTAAATGGCCGACCCCTAACATGGCCAGGTTTTTACTAATTTCGCAACCTAACCCACCAATGCCTACAATTAACACTCTTGAGTTTTTTACCAAATTCTGAGACCATCCTTCCAAACGAAATTGGCGGTCATATAAATCTCTCTCTTCCGCTGTCATTCTTTTGGCAAAAAAATCTGATTCCTTATCCATTATTATCACTTTTAATATTATTCGAAAAAATAAAAAAATTGAAGGGCTTAATGCCCTTATATTAAACTTTATGAAAAGAAATATTTAAAAGTATCCCGCAGTACTTGCTGGGATCAAGAGAATGTCGTCGCCATCATTAACACCATAATCTTTTAATTGATTACCCTCATCCATAGTAACTCCTCCGGATGAGAGGTGAAATTCTTCAGGATCAAGTCCGTATAAATTTCCTAATGTTTGTTTGATGTCACTTACATTATTAGCGTCATTCACCGTTAATTTCTCCTTCTTTTCACCAGGACCAATAGTTGACATGAAGTATAGAGTCAACTTTCTGCCTGTTGAGGGTGTTTTACTTGATGGAGTCTTAGATTTAACTGGTTCTAATTCTTCATCAAAATCGTCTTCAAAACTCATTCAAATCACTTTATCTATTTTTTTAATTTTTTTTTTTAAGAATTTAATAATATGATGTAAAAATGATATTAAAAAACTAATTGGAATGATTTTGAAGTTTTATTAATTTTAAAAAGTAAAAGAAATTATATATTAAATAGAGTTCCTAAGAAAATATATTTATAAATTGAATGACAATTTATTAATATTTATTGGTGAGAATACTGTTTAGAAAGAAGATTTGATTAATAAATTCAGACTTTTTAACATAGTAAAAATTTAAGCTTATGAGCTCTCCGGATAACCTTCAATCTATTGTGTGTGATTTAATAGGGGAATATTTGAAAAAGAAACCTTTCTTTTCAATAGAAGATATTGTTGTATTTATCAATAATAGATCAAAATCTAACCCTTATCTAAATAAAAATAGTATTGAACTTATAATTAAAAATCTAATTAAAAAAAGAATTTTAATTCCTGGAACAAAATTAATGAAAAACAATATTATTGAACATCCTATAAGAAATGAAATTTATAATTTTATAAAGAAGAATCCATCAAATATTAATGAAATAATGAAAGCCATTAATATTGGAAGCAATCAAACATTATGGCATTTATCTTGCTTAGAAAAATTTAGATTTACTAGATCAAAAAAAATTGGTAATCAAAAAATAATCTTTGAATACGATTCAAATCCAGAATATGACATGTTATTTTTTTATTTAAAACGAAATATCGTTCAAGAAATAATTGATTTTATGATTAAAGAAAATAAAACATTAAAGGGTACTGAAATCTCAACTGGATTAAAAAAGAATTATAATACGATAAAAAAGTATCTTGAAATATTAAAAAATCTGGATTTAGTAACAATCGAAAAAGAAAATAAAAAGGTTTCTTTTAAAATCAATACAGAGAAATACTATAAAATAAGAGAATCACTTTTAGGTGAGTGAGCATCAAAATTTCAAACTTATTCCAATGGGATTTATATTTTGAATTATACATTAGAAATTTGAATAAAATTTATCATAAAAATCATGAGGAAGAATTTTAGAGTCTTAAGTCTCATAACTCTTTACGTAGGGATAGCATTTGTCTATTTGATTCTTATCTTTTTACAAGTAGAAAATGTTCCAGTATATCTCTTTTTAACAATTGGCAGTGTTGCTGTGCTATCCACAAGCACTATCTACACAGTTGTTCAATCTAAAAGTACCCCCATTGTGAAGATGAAAGATATTAAATCATTTCCCAAACAAAAACTGAGTAAGAAAAAAACTAGTGCTCTACTTGAGGATTACTTTGATGCAATGCCTTTAATAGATAAATATGCGAATGCGATGGAATCATTTGAAGAAATAGAATCGATGGATGATTATATTTTTACTATTTTTAGTAAAGAAGAAATAGCTAAAATTGATCTCTTAGGATTATCAAAAATGGACAAAATATTTTTTATTAGGGAAATGTTGTATTTTAACGTTTACGAGAGAAAACAGTTAATTGAAGACATGTTAGAAAACAAGAGCCTAACTGAGGAACAAGTGATATACAACCCACCATTGCAAACTATTGGGATGGATGAGAAAGTACGTGTTTATATAAGGTCATTAATCGAACCAGGTGAGAAAACTAAGATTCTCATAATTGAAACATTTGAATTAGTAAGTGTCATTAAAGAAAAAGTTGGGATACTATTTGATTATAATCTAGAAGATTTTCTATTATCATCTGGGGGGATTTTATTAGATGAAACTCTTCTAATAAAAGATTACGTTATTGACGATGATGACGAAATTGCGCTAATTCCATCAAGAAAAAAATAGTAGTGAAAAAAGAAAATAATATTATTTAATTGTCTATATCTTTCCAATCTATTCAACCAGCAACGCTAGCTGGAATTAATAATATATCATCTCCATCAGACAAGTTATAATCACTTAACATCGAAATTTCATCCATAGTGACTCCCCCCGAAGATAAATGAAAGTCAGCAGGATCTAAAGCAAACAAATTTGCTACAGTATCTTTAATATCTCCTACTTTATTTCCAGTATATACCAGTAATTTTTGTTTTTTCTCACCAGGTCCTATGGTTGATAGAAAATACACAGAAATCTTTTTTCCTTCATGTGAGATTTTTTCATCTGGAGTTTTAACTGTAAATTCTTCCGTGGGGGCCTTTTTAGAAGGCTCATCTAATTCTTCATCTAGATCTTCGTCAAATTCCTCATCAAATTCCTCGTTAAAATCTTCCTCAAAATCCATTAGATACACACCATTAATTTAGAATTATAAATTTAATATTTCTTTTATAGAAATAATGGAAATGATAATATATAAATCGACAACAAAAATTGTCTTAAAAGTAAATTGCAAACACTTTAGAGTGAAAAATTATATAATATACTTAAAAATTTATATGAGTTTTTACAAGTACCATGAATGATAAACACATTCCTAAATACCAAATTCGAGAAAAAACACCTGAAGAGCAATTAGATGTTATTTCGGATGCGAAATTACTCAAAAAAATTAAGGAAGAAACAGCTAAATTGAACAAAGAGAAAAATGAATGGGAACAGGTTATTAAAAAATTTGAAGGATACCACGAAAATATTGAAGATTTAGAAAAGAAAAGAAAAGAAAAAGAAGTTCAAGTGAGAGATTTACAAAATAAACATGAAAAATTAAGAAATGAATTAGAAGCTATGAGAAACGAAATAAAGCAAAGTAGAGAGAATCTAGATCAAAAAAATGCTAACTTAGAACGATATCAAGAGAAACTGCAAGGATTAAAAGATGAGATAGAGAGTGAGAAAAAATATTTAGAAAAAGATAAAGAAAGAATAAAAGATAGAATTAAAGAAATTAAAACTAAAATACCTGGTATGGAACGGAGAGAAAATGCGTTAGAGAGAACTGTTGAAAAGTTGGAAAACGCATTAATGGATTTAAGAAATGAAATCAAGAATTTATCGAGAGAAAGAGATAATCTAACCAAAGAAATCAATAGTTTGAGAAGAGAAATAATAGATGAAAAAAATCGATTTGAAGATGAGAAAAGAAAATTAAAAGATGAAAAAGAAAAAGTTCGCTATAAAAAAAAAGAGTTAAACCTTCAATCTCGTGAAGTTGATAAAAAAAAAGAAGGATTAGGCAAGTATAAAGAGAATGCAGATCGCGACGTAAGAGAATTAGAAAGAAAGAAAAAAGGGCAAGAAGCAAGATTAAAGGAATTAGATAGAAAAGTTCCTAAAGCAGAAGATACTTATTATTCTTTAGAACATAAAGTTCGTAATTTAGAGAATAAACTTAAAAACTTAAAAAATGAGTCTAGACAATTGGAAAAAGAAAAATCGATGATACAGAATGAAAAACAAGCAATTAGAAGAGAGAGAGAAAAATTAGAAAGTGACAAAAAGAGATTTCTTAGAGAAAAGCGAGATTTTGAAAGAGAGTTAAGAAAAATTAAAGAGATTCCAAAATATAAAATCAAATCAAAAACCCCTTCAAAATATTAAATATTAAGTTTGGGATATCTATGAAAATTCCAAAAGGAATTGAGGGAGATTACCTTGAAACAAAACAAGACCATCTATTTTTTGATATAAAAGGTATTTATCACCCCCATAATCGTAAGATTTGTTTTTTAAGATTTTATCCCGATCAAAATGGAGATAGAATAAAGGATGACATTAAATTTAAAAAAATCTATTCGCTCGAAGAGAGGTACTCAAAATTAAGAGAGCAGTATCCTCAATATCTATTCTTTTCTAAAAATTTTGATTTAGAACTTCAAGGAGTAAAATATGAAGATATAAAACAAATTTACACTCCTAGAGCCTATTTTAAAAAGCTTAAAGATAAACATGAACTAACAGAAACAGAAATTCAGTCTAAAAATCTATGTGAACTTTTAATACATAAGGGTGATATTCCGGAAAATTCTATTGGGATATCGGGGTCTCCTATGATTGGATTAAACAAAAAAGGCTCAGATATTGATATAGTTATATATGGTACTCAAGTTAGTTTAGAATTTCAGAATAAATTAAAAAATTTACATCAAACTTCAAACAATAGTAGAATGTATAATTTAGAGGAATTTAAAACTCATTATGAATGGAGAGTTGGAGGGTCTGATATTTGCTTCGAGGATTTTCTAAAAAGCGAAAAAAGAAAGTTACATCAAGGAAAATTCCATGGAATCGAGTTTTTTATAAGGTATATTAAAAGTCCCGAAGATTGGAATGGAACTTATTACGATTATAACTTCAAGAATTTAGGGAGAATAAAAATTAAAGCAAAAATTACTAATTCAACCAATTCTATTTTTACTCCTTGCTCTTATAAAATAGAGAGTTTAAAAGTTTTAGAGAGTAAAATTATTTCAGAGAATATTAATTTAAAGAATCTTAATGAAATTAATTCGTTTAGAGGAAGATTTTGCGAGCAAGCAATCAAAGGTGATAGAGTGTTAGTTGAAGGCAAATTAGAAGAAGTGAATTTCAGGAACGATAAAAGTTACCTGAGAATTTTATTAACTGATCAAGTTCAAGATAAAATGATAATTATTGACTAGTAATTAATGAACTTTTTAAATTTCCAAAAAAATAATAGGAATGAAAAATTATTTTTCTAAGAAATATCTGAGTTATAAAATGATTGAGAGATATAAGAAGTCAACCGAAATAGATCCTAACGACGCTGATGCGTGGATTAATTTAGGAGATGCTTATTACGATGAAAACAAATACGATTATGCAATAGAGTCATATCAAAAAGCCATTGAAATTAACCCTTATTTTTCCGAAGTTTGGAATAATCTTGGGCTCGCATTTAGTATAATGCGCCAATATAAAGAAGCTATAAAGTGCTACCAAAAAGCAATCGAAATAGAACCCGATGATGCAATAGCTTATTATAACTTAGGATTTGCGCACGAAGACTTAGAAGAATACGACGAAGCGTTAAGATTTTATAAAATAGCTTTAGAATATGATCCCGGATATACTGATGTTTGGAATAATATCGCTTTAATTTATAAAG